>CAYTBU010000001.1:0-59123 GCA_964436105.1 uncultured Rickettsiaceae bacterium
AATAATTTTTAAATCCTCTATTTTTTTATTAATAAAATTGCAATTTTATTTTTTATATATAATATCGTTATATATAAAATTTAGAGGATTTTTGATGCCAAAGTTCAGATCTATAATACCATTTTTATTTACTATCTTAATATCAATGCCATCTTATGCTGAGCAGAATGCAGTTTCTTCTTATGTTAATAAGATGTTAAATGAATTTGTTTCTATTGCCAGTAATAGTAGCTTTAGTGACGATGTTAAAGTTTCAAAAGCCAAACTTTTAATTACTGAGAATTTAGACGTTGATTGGATGAGTAAATTTGTTTTAGGGCGTTATAGAAGAGGTATATCTCCTGAAGAAATAACAACATTCACTTCAACTTATCATGATTATGTGGTTGCGATTTATGCTAGCGCAGTGAAGCAATATAAGGGGCAAAAAGTACAAGTGAATAATATTAGAAATGTTGCTGATAATGAATTCGCTGTAAAAACTTCTATTGTGCGTGCTGGTCAAGATCCATTATTAATCGATTATATGGTCAGGGTATATCCAGGCAATGTTTATAAAGTATTTGATGTGATTACAGAAGGTGTAAGTTTGATCACTTCTCAGCAAGCAGAATTTACTAATACAATCGGGGCTTCAAGCATAGAAGCCTTGCGTCAGGATTTGATTGCTAAGATGAAATCACCAGAGGTGAAGTAATATATTTTAGAGCGGTATCGTCATTGCGAGGAGGATGTTAATCCGACGTAGCAATCCAGTAATTCTTTATATCACTTTGGGCTATACTTATAAGTTATAACTTATAAGTAAATTCACTGGATGGCCACGTCGGCCCTTTGACCTCCTCGCCATGACGGTATCTATGCGGGCAATGCCCTTTAGGTGAGGAATAACAAAAGCCGAAGGCAATGTCCCTACTACATTTTCCCCCAACGATTATGGAACCAGAACCATTGACCTGGATTCTCTCTTATCCACTGCTCTAGCATCTCATTAATCTTAGTCATGATTCGTATTATTGCAATTTCTTCATTTGCTGTGCGGTCTATTCGAAGCTCTGGATGGATGATGACTTGCAACCGACATCCGTTTTTGCGAACAATTTGCGTGGGGATAATAGGATAATCATATTGCAGAGCTAGTTTGGCTATGGCGTGGGCTGTCATTGCTGGGCGATTAAAAAATGGGATACTAATACCATCATTCATTTTTTGATCCACTAGCATACATAGAGAGTGCTTTTCTTTTATAGATTTGACGAGGCTGCGTGCGCCACTTGGCCCCTTAGCAATGAGGTTGATATTATCAGAGCTTCTCCATTTATTTATGACATCATTAACTAAGTTGTTATTGGCCCGTCGGTACATTATTCCCCATTTAGGATAAAGCGATTCTAAAATGCGTAAAGCAAGATCCCAATTCGCAAAATGCCCAGTGCATAATATGAAGGGTTGATGGTTTTTTTGAAAAGTAGCAATGTTTTCAATACCGATTATTTCTATATGCTTTGTAATGTCCTCTGGTGTTAAATCATGTATATGCGGGAATTCGCCAATGAACCTACCAAAATTATCCCATAAATCATGAATAATTTTTTGCTGCATGCGCTTGTTTAAATTTGGGAAGGCTAGATATAAATTACGTCTTGCGGTTCTAGTGATTGGAAGCCATGGGCCTATGATCGTTGCAATCTTGGCGCAATAATTGGAGGCTTTATCTATCCCATATAAACGAATTAGGTTGGTTAGGGTTTTAAAGATTATATATTCAAATTGATGTCGACAAGATTTAATAAAGTTTTGCATATATTCTCTCCATCAATTGCTCTTCATCTTTGATTTTCAGCTCTACATCTAAACATTTGATATTCGTTTTATTTTGTATTTTTACATAATCTTTAGATGTGGTGATTAAAGAGGCTAGTAGGTTACCTGTTTCTTTTTCTAATAATTCAATATCTTCATTTTTATAGAAATAATGATCAGGGAAAGTCTTGGTTTTAACTAAATTAAAGCCATTTGTTTTTAACAAATTAAAGAATTTGTCTGGGTTGCCAATACCAGCAAAAGCGTAGTATTTTTGATTTTTATTGAGGCTCTTTATAGGAACGATCGAGGCGGTGGTTATGAATTGATCATTCACTACAGGTGGCAGTTCATCATCATTTGTTATAATGACTATTGCATCTATTTCGCTCGTGATATCGGGCTTTCTTACAGGACCTGCAGGAATTGGGAAGTTATTGCCAAAACCGCGTAATCCATCAATCGTGATAATAGTAAAATCTTTGAAAAAGCTAGGGTTTTGAGCGCCATCGTCAACAAGGATAATATCGGCTTTAAGCTCTTGTAGTAAAGGAATGGCATCAGTTACTTTGCGTGCTACAATTACAATGCCGTGCCTGCATAATTCTAAAGCCTCATCTCCAACTAGGCGTGGAGTCATATGCTCTTTAACTTGCATAGCTTTTTTAAAACTACCACCATATCCTTTTGATATAATAACGAAGTTTATTTTCTTTTTTGTCAGTTGCTTTGCGAGTGCTATTACTAATTGAGTTTTTCCCGTGCCACCAACGGTAATATTCCCTACGCAAATAACCCTGCCCGGTAACTTGATTGTTGGGATGCTTAAATATCGAATCTTGGCCGCTAGGCTATAAATAGCAGCAAAAGGCAGCATTAGGTATGATAAGCAGGTGCGTTTTTGCCAGAAGTCAGGGTAGTTTAATTTGATCATTTTCGCGCCTCATCACCGTTATTCCCGCGTATGACGTGTAATACATCACTAATTTGCTTGATATAGCTATCAATTATATAACTATTTTGCTGCACTAGTTTTCTTGCTCTGTTCATCATAGTTGTATCTGCAATATTTGTAAAAGAAAGATCTATTTTATTGATCAAATCATTTTCATTTTCTGCTTGTAGAATAGCATTACTAGCTAAAAATTCTGCTGTGATAGCAAGAAAATTAGTCATATTTGGTCCAACTATTATACGTGTATTAAAAAACGCTGGCTCTATAATATTATGCCCCCCATTATAAAAAGAGCCACCGATAAAGGTGACATCAGCTAGATTGAAAAACAATCCCATTTCACCTAGGCTATCAGCAAGATATATATCTGTATCTATTTTTATATGGCCGTTTTGTGAGCGAATGGCGGGCTTTAAGTTATACTTTAAGATAATGTTTTGTACTTCCTCTGACCTATGAGGATGACGAGGGGAGATGATGGTCAGTAAATTTGGATATTTAATTTTTAGTTTTTGATGCGCTTTGATGATAATATCTTCATCACCGGGATGAGTGCTAGCTGCTAGCAAAATAAGCCTTGAGTTCGTTTGTTTATCTAAGGTGTCATATTCTTTTTGGTTGAATATTGGTTTCGCTGCTGAATATTTTAAATTTCCAATATATTCTATTTTAGTAGTACATAATTGTTGGTATTTTTGTTTGTCGGCAACGCTTTGGCATAGAATGAGGCTGAATTGATTTAAACAAAACTGAGCAAAATTATGGAATCTCTGCCACTTTATAAAAGATCTTTCAGACATGATTGCGTTGGTTAGGATGAGAGAGCAATTCTTCGCGCCAATATTCAGTAAATTTGGCCAGATTTCAGATTCAATCAGAATGCCAAGCTTTGGCTTCCATTTGTTAAAAAATCTATTCACCGCGAAATATTCATCTATAGGGACAAATTGATGGATAGCGTTTTGAGGTAACCGAGCTGATATAATTTTAGCAGAGGTGAGGGTGCCAGTGGTAATGATAAAATGATACTTAGGGAAGATGTGGCTCATATGCTCTATAAGTGTAAGTGCGATTAATGATTCGCCAACGCTTGCAGCATGTATCCAAATATATGATTTATCATTTGGCTGCTTAAATGAGAAACCAAATCTTTCGTTTATTCTTGTGAGATCTTCTTTGCCCTTTATTATTCTAATTAATATCCAGATGAGTAAGAGTGGAAACAATAAGAAAGTCAAAATGCGGTATAATGTAATCATCAGGCCTCATTTTGTGATAATTGGTTTAATCGGGATTCTAATTCTTGCATCGATAATTCGTCATTCTCACTAAGGATTAATGCGTCTCCGATCGAGACAATGCCGCGACCAAATGGTAAGGGTAGAATGAATGAATCCCAGCTGTTAAAACGAATATTATGTTTGATATTCAAAGAAAGAGGTATAATTTTTGCCTTGGCTAGTTTTGCTATGCCTATAATATTACTATTGATTTTATATTTAGGTCCGCGTGGGCCATCTGGAGTTATTGCGATATTGCTACCACGAGTAAGGGCCGCGATGATTTTACGCGTGGCGAGTAATGGATTTCGGTGAGTGGAACCCTCTATAATCTTATAGCCCATTTTCATTAGGATATTAGATATAATCTGTCCATCAGAATGCGGGGAGACAAGGGCGTAGATATCCTTATGCCCCGCAAAAATATAAGGAGCAAGGGCTAGGCGGTTATGCCAAAAGGTAAAAATTGTCCTAGTCTCTTGGTCGAATTCTTGCAGCGAGTAACCAGTGGGCATAGAATATTGCCACGAAGTTGTGTAATAGACGAATTTTAAATAAATTTTAAGGAGTGAGGTCAAGATTTGCTTCATGCAAGCCGCGCGCATGATTCTTTGATTCGTTTGCATCCGTGTTCTAATTCTTTTAAACTCATAGCGTAGGAAATACGAAAATATCCTTCAAGGCCAAAAGCTATGCCAGGAACAACAGCAACTCTTGCGTCTTCTAGTAGGTGCGTTGCAAAGTCATTACTATTTTGGATTATTTTATTATTGGAATCTTTTTTACCAAATAAACCTTTACATGAAGGAAATAAATAGAAGGCCCCTTCAGGACAGTAGCATGATATTCCTGGGATGCTGCCCAGAATATCTAAAGCTAGATCTCTTTTTTGCTGAAAGGCTTTTTGGTTAATTGGAATAAAATCTTGTGTGCCATTGAGGGCCTCAACCGCTGCTGCTTGGCTAATAGAACAAGGGTTAGAGGTGCTTTGAGACTGAATGACTGTCATTGCTTTAATTAGATTTTTATCGCCAGCGCCATAACCAATACGCCAACCAGTCATCGAATAAGATTTTGATACGCCATTTACTATGAAGATACGATTTTTTAGATCTGGGGCAATGTGGGCTAGAGAGTGGAAGCGGAAATCATCAAAGATGATATGCTCATATATATCGTCTGTTAAGATGTGTATATGGGGATGGAGTCTTAAAATTGCTATAAGGGCTAGTAATTCATCCTTTGTATAGGCCGCGCCTGATGGGTTGTTTGGCGAGTTTAAGATGATCCATTTTGTTTTAGTGGTGATCGCTGCCTCAAGTTTTGATGGCGTGAGTTTGAAATGATCATCTATTCCACTTGTGGTAAATATTGGCGTTCCCCCAGCAAGCGTTACTATATCAGGATAAGACACCCAATAAGGAGCTGGAATAATGACTTCATCGCCATGATTCAGAGATGCCATAAAAAGATTATATATTACCTGTTTGCCACCATTAGAAACAATTATTTCTTCGGGCGTATAGTCGATCAGATTTTCGCGTTTGAGCTTACTAATGATTGCCTTTTTAAGCGTTGGGGTACCATCAACATTGGTATATTTTGTTAAACCATCGCCAATAGCTTTGATGGCTGCTTGCTTTATATTATCTGGAGTATCAAAATCTGGCTCTCCAGCTCCCATAGAAATAATATCTATCCCTTGAGATTTAAGTTCAGCTGCTTTACGGTTTACCGCTAAAGTAGGAGATGGGCTAATAAGATTCATGCGGTGGGATATTAGAAGCATAATAGAGTCATTATTTGATGATTTAAAGGTAGCAAAACAATCTTATATATTGATATTACCGAGATTATATGGGAACATATCTTCAAAATCAAATCAGAAATAAGTAATCCTTATGACTAAGACTAAATCATCTATTAAATTTGCAACAAGAGTATCTAATTTTATCAATAAACAAATTTCTGACATTGCTTTGCTCAAGAAATATTTTTTTGATAAAATTATTGAGCTAAAAGATCATATATCGAATGTAAAATCGGGTTTAAGAGATTTACGTTCTACTAATATGTCATTAGCTTTTTATCATTTAAGGCAAGGTAATTTAAATGATGCAATCCTACGCTTTAAAATCATTGATACTTTTGTCAGTCCAAATGATGAAGAAGTACATTATGGCTTTGCTTGGTGTTATTTTTTGAAAGGCAATTACGCTAAATCGTTGATGCATTTGAAGCAGTCTGGAGCCAAAGACGTCAGTGGTCTTGGATATTTTTTGACTAACTGGGAATCTATTGAGGAGGTGCCAGAGCTTTTATGGTCAGAGTATCGCTCTATTACGGCAGATTCGTATAATTATCAATTGATTAAACAACCAGTATATTTGCCTAAAGAATTTGCTGATTTTGTATTTAGCAAGATAGAAGAATTACCAAAAGAATGCCGGGTGCTAGATCTTGGTTGTGGTAGTGGTCTTGTTGGTGCGGCTATTGATTATAAAATACAAAAAAATTATCATTTAACAGGTGTGGATAATATTGCACCTCTAACAAAGAATATTAAAAATTTGCGTGAAGATAAGAGAAAAATTTATGATGAAGTGATGAATGTATCATTAAGAGATTTTATATCCTCTGATGTTAGTAAATATGATATTATTACGAGTTTTGAATCTTTAAATTTTACAAAAAATCTTACCCCTTATTTTGCTAAGATCAATAAAATTTTAAATAAAAATGGCTATTTCGCTTTAATGTTACAAACCAGTAAAGTTGCGGCTTGGAATACAGATCAGGGGTGTTTTATATATAAAAAGGATTATGTGAAGGAACAGTTAATAGTTGCGGAATTTAAGATTTTAGATATAAAAGAAGTTCATTTTACAAAAAATAATATTTATACTATATTCATTGTCGCAAAATAATTAGGTAAATTATGACTAATTTAATTAAGGCTATAGCTACTGTTCTAATAGCATTCTCTCTATTTTTATCAACTGGTGCATTCGCTGGGGATAGCTATAAATATAATTATTCTATGGTTGATGATGAATGTAATGATCTTGACGATCCACTAGAAAAATTAAATCGTAAGGTTTTTGTTTTTAACTCCGTGTTAGATTATTTTATTTTGAGGCCTATTGCTAAGGGCTATACAAAAGTACTAAATGAATATAGTCGTGATAAAATTAGTAATTTTGTTGATAACGTGAATGTACCACTGACCGTTATGAATAATATCTTCCAAGCTGATGCTGACAATGCTTTGCAGAGTTTTTGGCAATTTACTATTAATACTACATTAGGCGTAGGTGGTTTTTTTGATGTTGCTGCAAATGTTGGGTTGAAAACTTCTCCGCAAACCTTTGGCAGTACTTTAGCGCGCTATGGCGCTGGCCCTGGTCCTTATGTTGTTCTGCCATTTTTTGGTAGTTCAAATATGCGTGATATCTTTGATCCTTTGTTTTTTAATTCTAAGTTTAATCCATTAAAGCATCAATTGCATAGAGATTTTTCTCTTCCTCTCGCTGGGGTGACGTTAGTACAGAAAAGATCTGAAGCTTTGCCATTTACTGATTATGTGACTAAGAATTCTTCTGATCCTTATGTGACAATACGTTCAACCGCGCATCAGTACAGGGAAAAGAATTTAAGATATCCAGCTAGCTATCGTTGTAAGAGAATTTATAAGAAGTAAGTCAATATACTTTTAAGCGGGGACGTCGTTGTTTGCTGCTGACCTATACTCATAGGCATCGGCCTAGTCCCTACTTAAAATTAAATGACTATATATCCTCTTAAGGACTAGAGTGGGAATGACAATATTTCCTATGAATTCTTAGATTCGAAATCAAGTAAATATTCTTTACGCTTAATCCCTCCAGAATATCCACCTATAGACCCATTGTTTGAAATGACGCGATGGCATGGTACTAAAATCGTGAAGCGATTTGCGCCATTAGCGTTTGCTGCTGCTCTATGGGCTAATGGTTTATTGATTGCTTTGGCGAGCTCTATATAACTCATCACTTCCCCATAAGGTATCGTTGCTAAAGCTTCCCATACTAGCTTTTGAAATTCCGACCCTACTGTGATGATTGGTGTTTTAAACGAGGTAAGTTCGTGCGTAAAATAAGCTTCTATTTCTTTCTTTATGGAGATCAGTGGAGCGGCCGTACCAATCGTTATCATTGCACGGTTCTGTGTTAAGATTTGGTCAACTTTTTTCTTTGATGAGATTGTGTCGGTGAAATCCAGAAGGTATAGTGCGGATTCATCGCTGATAGCAATCATTTTACCTATCGGTGTATTAATTTGCGTAGAGAATAGTTTTTTCATAATATTTTGCTTTTAATATATCCATCTTTAAGTTCAATAGTAATATTTTTATTATTTGGTAGCGAGTTGATGGATGAAATTATGCATCCTTCTTCAGACCTTATGACGCTAAAACCGCGACTTATAACGCTACGGTAGTCTAGCGTGGACAGTAGGCTGCTATATAAAGTTGTCTGATGTTCAAGTCTGATCAATAAATCCTCACATGATTTTTGTAATTTATGTGATATGGATTTTAGGTTTGTATATTGCATGGGAAGCAATTTTAGTGGATTTAAGAATTCTAGCCTATATTGCCTTAAGTGCGTGCTGCGTAAATTTAGCAACTTTATTGGCGCGTCGTATAGATTAAATACTAGATCGTCAAGACGTTGCTGCGCTTGGAAGATCAGATTTGATGGATTTGATAACACTTTGTTATAAGCAAGAAGGAGATCTTGTTTGTGCTTAATATAGTTTTGCAGTACAGCAGTGATTCTAGAAAAATAGGTCGTGATAGCATGTTTGATTTCTGCCATCATTGGGGTAGCGAATTCTGCGGCTGCTGTTGGTGTTGGTGCGCGCATATCAGCTGCAAAATCTGATAAAGTAAAATCTGTTTCATGACCAATTGCTGAAATGATAGGGATGTTAGAGGCGGCAATTGACCTGACCACTATTTCTTCATTAAATGCCCATAGGTCCTCGATTGATCCACCACCACGTGCGATGATAATGACATCTGGCTTGAGTTCTGGTGGTGTTTTGGCGAAGCCATCAATAGCGTTTGATATTTCAGATGCTGCCATTTCGCCTTGCACTGTCACTGGCCAGATTAGTACCCTTGTTGGGCACCGGTCTGAAATGCGGTGTAATATATCTTGGATTACCGCGCCGCTTAAACTAGTTATCACCCCAATTCTTTGCGGAAAGAATGGGATGGGCTTTTTTTTATCATTATCAAATAAACCTTCGGCTTGTAGTTTCGCTTTACGAGCTGCAAGTATCTGCATTAAAGCGCCAGCGCCAGCTGGTTCTATATGTTCAACGCTGAGCTGATACCGGGATTGTCCGGAGTAAGTCGTCATCTTGCCAGTTGCTATTACTTCAAGGCCTTCATCGAGTTTAGAATTCATCTTTGCAATAGCGTGACGCCAGCATGTTGATGCTAGAATTGCATTGTCATCTTTGAGATTAAAGTAAGCATGACCAGAGGCAGCGATTTTAAGGCCAGAAATTTCTCCGCGTATTTTGACATAACCAAACTCGCTTTCAACGCAATGTTTTAAACGGGTTGAGAGCTCGCTGACACTGTATTCTTTTATCTCAGTCGCGGTAAAATTGATAACGTTATTCATAACAATAGAAATTAGATATTTCGTAAATGACTATTTTGCTATATTTTAAAACAAGCTTCACTTTATTAAGATAGGTTATATTAAATGCGGCAGCTATGCAACTTAATTATACTGCTATTATGCTGCTTTAATGCCCTAGCTAGTAGCCCTAGTATAAATTCAGAACATTTTTTATCTGCGGATACTATCACTTATGATAGTGAGATGAAATATATTAACGCCCAAGGTCATGTTATTGTAATGGCGCAGGGGTATATAGTGACTGCAGATAATATGTTTTATGATATTAATAAGGATGAATTATGGGCGCGTGGTAATGTTAGGGTAAAATCTGATAAGAAGGGCAAGGATCATTTCCAGATTGATGGTGATAGTGTGTTTTTTAAAAATAAATTTAAGGAAGGAGTAATAAAATATTTTGTTTTATATTTCGGCGATAATTCACTGCTTGCCGCAACTCTTGCTAAAAGGATTGATGAGAAACATAGTGCATTAATTAAAGCACAATATACAGCTTGTAAAATTTGTGGAAAATATCCGATGTGGTCGGTATCGGCTGCTAAAAGCAATATTGATTTAGAAAAAGAAAAAGTAAGCTACCACAATGCTTTTTTTAATATTTATGGAGTTCCGGTATTCTATGCTCCATATTTTGTGCATCCTACTCCTAATGCTAAAGCGCAATCAGGACTTCTTTTGCCTAATTACAATAAATCCGGCTTAGGAGTCCCTATATATTATCGTCCTAAAGAAAATTTAGATATTACTTTTACTCCGCGTTTAAAGAATAGTGATGCTTTGCTGGAAGCGGATGTTAGATATTTAACAAGCCAAGGTACTTATAATATAAACAGTAGCTTTACTAATACCAAATTAGTTAAAAAGTCTGATGGTGGCATAATAAAAGATAACAGATTAAATAGATATTATGTGAATTTTGATGGGGATGTAAAAGACAAAGAATTTAATTACAAAGTGAAATTTAATCGTGCTTCTGACTCGGCTTATTTGAAGCAATTTTATAATAAGAACGACCCGTATTTAAAATCCTATTTATATGCTGATAAAGTTAATCGGGCTAATTTTGTTTCAGTAGAAAGCTTATATTTGCAAGATCTAAGACAGGATAATGTGACAAATGTTGATGCATTTGTTTTGCCAGAAATCAGGGTTAAGCATGTTACTCCAATATTGAGTGATGATACTTTTATTACTATTGAAAATAATAATATGAATTATGTAGAAGGTTCTAATTATAAAGTCTCGCGCAATGCTTTATCGATGTCTCTTACTCATATGCTTAAGACTGATAATGGTCATTTATTTAATATCGCTGGTTATAACAGGCTTGATTGGTATCACGTTGACATCACTAGATCTAATGCGCTTACTCAAAATAAAACCATAGTTAGGGCAATACCAGAAATGCATTTAGGGTGGCAATATCCTTTGGTCAAAACATATTTGAATAATAATATTACTATTTTGGAGCCTGAAGTTTTATTCGTTGCTGGTAAGAATAAAAGCGAGCAAAATCTTAAATTTGCTTATGTTGATTCTGGCTCATACAACTTAACTGAAGAGAATTTATTTAATGCCAACCATTATAATGGCGTTGATTTTCATGAATATGGCCCGCGCGTTAGCTATGGCTTTAAGTCATCGCACAATACTACATCTGGTTATGTATTTAAGGCGTTTTTAGGGCGGCTTAAGCATTTTAAATCAACGGGGGTGTTAGATAATCGAGCTAATCTTTTGACGGGGGCATCAATAAATTATCAAAATCTTATAGAATTATATTATAATTCAAGGGTGAATTCTTTGGTCCGATCGCCGTTTCGTGAAGAGATAGGCGCATGGTATAATAATCAAATTATTTACCTGAATGTAGGATTGATCAAGATTAAGCCAATGCAGTTTTTGCTATATCCAAATAACCAAATTGTCACTAATGATGGTATGAGGCAAATATATTTTGATACGAAATATAAGTTTAATGAAAATTGGTCCGTTGGTACTGATGCGCGGTTCAATTTAGTTGCTCATGCTAAAATATCGGCGATCTCTCGCAATATAAAGATGACATATGAGGGCGATTGTGTTAAAATTGACTTGCGTTTTGGTAGGAATTATACCGTTGATCCTAGTCGTGGTATTTATAAAACGAATGATAATGAATTTTCTATTAGTTTGAAAACTTTAGGTGGTTTTTAGTTATTTTAAAAGGTTTAATTTTATGAAAAATTATATTATATTACTTCTTTTGTTTGTTTCTGTACAAGCTGTTGCTGATGTACAAAAGATTGTTGCGATTGTTAATGATGATCCGATTACGCAAATTGAGCTTGATGAGCGCACGAAGTTAATTGCTTTTTTCTCTAACGTGAGCCCTGAGGATTATAATCAGAGAGCAATGATTAAAAAAATTGCTATAGAAAATTTGATTGATGAGCAATTGTTAAGTCAGCAGGAAAAAGCGCTTGGTGTTAAAGTTGATGATACTGCTATTGATAATGGTATTTCGAATATAGAAGAAAATAATAAGATGCCAAAGGGGCAGCTTGCTCTGATGTTAAGGGAGCAAAATATTAGTTATTCTTCTTTTAGAACAAAAGTAAAAAATGATATTTTAAAATTTCGTCTTGCTTCCGAAGTGTTCGCTCAGGATGTGAATATTAATAATAATGATTTAGAAACGATCGCCTTGAATCAGAAGGTAAAAGATGTAGATTTAATGTTGAAAGTTTTGACCACGAAAGATCTTAGCCAGAAGTCTTATAATAATATGCTAGGCATTAGTAAAAAGCTAAAAAATTGTAAAAAACTTCAAAAGACTAGTTATAAGGCGGTTGCTACTTTAGACGTGGTGGAGAGCAAATTCAGTAAGCTTGATGCGCAAACTAAAAATATTGTAAGCGCTTTAAAAGTAAATGCTAATAGTGGCGTGGTTAAAATCGGCGATGAATTTAAAATTATTATGGTTTGCGGCAGAAAGGTTGATAATTTAAGTGAAAAAGAAAGTAATTATTTTACTAATGTTCTTACTAATAAAAAGTTAGGGTTAAAGCTAAAAAAATATCAAGAAGATTTGCGCAAGAAAGCCTATATTAAGATATTATAATCCGTATTATGACCTTACCAACCATCGCTGCTCATGCTCGCGCTCATGGTATTAGTCCGCAAAAAAAGTTGGGGCAGAATTTTATCTTTGACCTTACTCTGTGCGATAGAATAGTGCGTACTATTCCTTCGATTGCTGGCAAAGAAGTATTAGAAATAGGGCCAGGGCCTGGCGGGCTTACCAGGGCAATCCTCGCACAAAATCCTAGTAAACTTACTGTTATTGAAAAAGATCCTAGATGTTTAGATCTTCTTTTGGATTTAAAAAAATATCATCCTAATTTAGAAATTATCTCTGCTGATGCGCTCAAAATCAAGATATCAGATTTAACTAATTCTAAATTATGTATCATTTCTAATTTACCCTATAATATCGGTACTGAATTATTGTTTAGGTGGCTTGAATATCCGGAATTAATTGAGTCCATGACTTTAATGCTGCAAAAAGAAGTGGTTGATAGAATTTGCTCAAAAATCTCCTTAAAGTCTTATGGCAAACTCTCGATAATGTGCCAAGTTTTGGCTGAGGTCAAAAAGGAATTTGATGTGTCACCTGGGGCGTTTTATCCTCCGCCCAAAGTACATTCTGCGATCGTTAATCTCTTCCCTAAACAATCTCTAGATATTACAATGGTTTCTAAACTTAGGGAGCTTACTCATACGGCTTTTATGTTCCGTAGAAAGATGCTGAAAAAAGCTCTGCCCATTGTGCCGGAAGAATTGTTTAAAGAATTAGGCATAGATCCGCAAAGTAGGCCGGAAGAATTACCGCCAGAAACTTATGTTGCTTTAGCAAAGAGGTTGATATGAGAGAAAAAATCATATTAGCGATAGAATCTAGTTGCGATGATACGGGCGTGGCGATAATCTCTGCTGATAAAAAGATTTTATCTAATATTGTCATTTCTCAATTAAAAGAGCATGAGCCATATAGCGGCGTGGTTCCAGAGATTGCAGCGCGAAGTCATATGCTTAATTTAAAAACTGCAGTAAAAAAGGCTTTAGAAGAAGCTAGAATGAATATTGCTGATATCGATGCGATTGCAGCAACAACGGGCCCAGGGTTGATTGGTGGGGTAATAGTGGGGACGATGTTTGCTAAAGGCTTAGCAGCAGCGAATAATAAGCCATTTATTGCCGTAAACCATCTTGAAGGTCACGCGCTTACTGTGCGTCTTACATCTGATGTTTCTTTTCCATATTTATTGCTGCTTGTTTCTGGTGGGCATTGCCAGTTTCTTAGCGTATTTGGGGTTGGTAAATATAAAATCTTAGGGCAAACTTTGGATGATGCGGTAGGCGAAGCTTTTGATAAGATAGCTAAGCTTTTAAAGCTTGGATTTCCCGGTGGTCCTATTATTGAGAGCCTTGCTAAAGCTGGTGATCCAAAGCGTTACGAATTGCCTTTATCGATGACGACAAGACCAGGATGTGATTTATCTTTTTCTGGCCTTAAAACAGCGGTAAGGTTGTTGATTGAAAAACAAGAAGTGTTATCGGGGCCAGTGATTAATGATATATGCGCTTCTTTTCAATATACAATAGGTGAGATTTTAGCCCGTCGTACCATCAATGCTATAGGGATGTTCGATGCATTAGGTGCAACCTTGTTGCATCGAGATCGTCATGGCGAGGAGGTCATCAGACCGACGTGGCCATCCAGTGAACTTACTAATAAAAATATAGCCCAAAGGGCTATAAATGTAGTCGAGGCGACTACATTGCTGGATTGCCACGGAGCTAACGCTCCTCGCAATGACAAAAAAATTAACCATGCAACAAAGTCACTAGCAGAAGGTAAGAGTTTGGTGCTTGCTGGTGGCGTGGCTTCGAATCTCTATCTGCGTAGTAGGTTAGAGGAAGTGGCAAAGGCCCATAATTTATCTTTAGAGGTTCCTCCGGTTAGTTTATGTACAGATAATGCTGCAATGATTGCCTGGGCCGGGCATGAAAGGCTGCGCCTCGGGTTAACTGATGGGTTAGATACCTGCCCTAAAGCAAGATGGAGCCTCGAGGATCTGTAGTTCTAAGTAATAAAGTTCTTTAGAAATGATTGATATTGGAGTATTATATAGGTCATGTCTAAAATGGTATTATATGTCTGTACAATTGATTGAACTAATATTTTTTGCTGCGATTGCTTTTTTTTTATTCAATAAATTAATATCGATCCTGGGTAATACTAATGAAAACGATGGTCAGGCGCAAGATCGTTCATTTTTTGGTGAGGTGACGGGCTTAAAGGATGTTACAGAAAAGCCAGTGAATCTAAAATTAGTTAAAAAAGATGATTTCGCAGAGATTGTTAGTGATGAGAATTTAAAAGCAGTATTGCAAAATCTTGAAGTTGTCAGTCAAAGAATTGCTAACTTTAATATAGAGAAATTTGTGGTGGGATCCAAAGCTGCATTTGCTATGCTCATTGAGGCTGCTGCGAGTAATGATTCAGATACTATTAGTTCGCTGGTAGATAAGAGATTTACCCAGCAATTCCAAGATAATGTTAGTCGGTATAAGGATGTCGCGCCTGATAATATTGATGCTAAAATTTTAGAATTATATATGTTTGGCAATAATGCTTTTATCAAGCTTCTTTTTAGTAAGGAGTCTTTTAAAGAAGAATGGACCTTTACTAAAAATACGAATGATCGAAGCCTTAATTGGTTTGTAAGTAATATTGACGTAGCGTAAGTGATGAATGATATAAAACCGGAAAAACTTCCTCGCCCAGATTGGATTAGGGTGAAAGCACCAAATTCTCCTGTTTACCTAGAGACTAAGGATATAGCAAGAAGCTATAAATTAAATACTGTATGTGAAGAAGCAGCTTGCCCAAATATTGGTGAATGCTGGTCGCAGAAGCATGCGACGATGATTATTCTTGGATCTGTCTGTACTAGGGCTTGCGCTTTTTGTAATATCAAAACTGGTCGCCCTGATCTGCTGGATCCGCATGAGCCAGAACGGCTCGCAGAAGCCGTACATAAGCTTGGTTTAAAGCATGTGGTGATTACATCGGTTGATAGGGATGATTTAGATGATGGTGGGGCAAGTCATTTTGCTCGCTGTATCGAGAATATTCGCCTTACATCTCCTTCTACTACTATTGAAGTTTTAACCCCAGATTTCTTGCGCAAAGAGGGCGCTTATAAGATAGTGGTTAATGCTCGTCCTGATGTGTATAATCATAATATTGAAACCGTACCATCGCTTTATAAAACTATAAGGCCAGGAGCGCGTTATTTTAACTCGCTGAATTTGCTTCATGATGTTAAGAAGCGGGATCCTAGCATTTTTACAAAATCAGGTTTGATGCTTGGTCTTGGCGAGACTAATGATGAAGTGATTCAGGTAATGGAAGATTTAAGAGCTGCAGAAGTTGATTTTATTACGATTGGGCAATATCTGCAACCTACGGAAAAACATGCAAAGTTGAAGCGTTATGTATCCCCTGAAGAGTTCGAATATTTAGGTAGGGTTGCAAAAACCAAGGGATTTTTGATGGTTTCTTCTAGCCCGCTTACTCGGTCATCTTATCATGCAGGCGATGATTTTATTAAATTGCAGGAAGCTAGAAAATGGTCATGACGCCTGTCCGCCGAAGCTCTAAAGGAGAGAAGGCTGGAAGGCGCGCATATGCCGTGGTCATCGAGTTTATTATTTTGCCCCGTCATCATGAGCGAACGTTCAGTTCGCGTAATGCGCCAGTTTATTGATTATTTTTCGCTACGCGCTCGCAGGGTCTGGATAGCGACGCTTCTCTAGTGATGGCAAAGAATGGATTGCCGCGGCGGCCTTTATGGTCTCTTCGCAATGACGTTAATAAAACTTGATATAATAAAGGAGAAGATTATGACAGAAAGAAAATTAGCATCAGATTGGTTTAGAGAGTTACGTGATAATTTATGTAATGCTTTTGAGCAAATTGAAGTAGATTATGCAAAAGCTCATAATCTTATTCCTGGAAAATTTGTGCGCACATGCTGGAACCGTGAAGAAGGTGGCGGGGGAGAAATGTCTGTGATGAGGGGCAATGTATTTGAAAAAGTTGGGGTTAATATTTCGACTGTGTCAGGAAAATTTTCATCCGTAATACAAAAAGAAATTCCAGGTGCTGCTGAAGATCCATCATTCTTTGCTACTGGCGTTTCTTTGGTTTCTCATATGCATTCTCCCCATGTGCCAGCAGCGCACTTTAATACGCGCTATATTGAGACCACAAAAAGTTGGTTTGGTGGTGGTGGTGATATGACTCCTCTATATCCTGACGTAGATGATACTCAGAAATTTCACGCTGCTTTTAAGGCTGCTTGTGATAAATATGACGCAAGTTATTATCCGAAGTTCAAAGCTTGGTGTGATGAATATTTCTTCTTGCCTCATCGCCAGGAACCAAGAGGTGTTGGGGGTATTTTTTATGATTATATAAATAGTGGTGATTTTAAGAATGATTTTTCTTTAACGCAGGATGTTGGCAGAGCTTTTTTAGCCGTTTATCCGGAAATTATTAGAGGTAAAAAAGACCTTGCATGGACTGCAGAACAAAGGATTGAGCTGCTTATCAAACGTGGAAGATATGTGGAGTTTAACCTCCTTCACGATCGTGGGACAAAGTTTGGCCTAATGACTGGCGGAAATATCGAGGCAATATTAATGTCGATGCCTCCAGAAGTAATGTGGCCTTGATATTATTTTTAATTTTTGTTATTATTACTCTACTATTAATTTTTAAAAGGTTGTCCTATGGAAATGATCGCTATTCTTTCTGTAATCGCAGTTGGTGGTTACTTCATTTATACTAAAAAAATGTGTTGTAACAAACGATCTGATGACGCGTCATGTTCTGCTCCACAAGCAACGGAGATGATGACTGCTCTTTCTTCAATGCCAGCAGCGAAGGTCGTGGAAATGCCAGCTATAAAAAAGCCGGCAGCAAAGAAGCCAGCAGCAGCAAAAGCTCCTGCAAAAAAAGTAACAAAAGCGCCAGCTGTGAAAAAACCAGCGGCTAAGGCTAAAGCACCAAGTGCAACAAAGGCTAAAAAATAGACTGCTAACTACCTTTCTGGTAGTTAGCTTGGTTGCTTCGGGCGTGAGCTTATTGCTTTATGCAATGAGGGATAATATTGTATTTTTTTATGCTCCGTCCGAAATTGCAGCTAGTCATTTAAATCAAGAAATAAGAGTTGGCGGACTTGTGAAGCTAGGCTCAATTAAACAACTCACTCCAGATTCCATTGAATTTACTGTTACTGACCTTAAAAAAGATCTGATTATATATTATAAAGGAATTGTGCCGATTTTATTCCGGGAAAATCAGGGAATAGTAGCGCAAGGACGTATGGAGAATCATATCTTCATTGCAAGGCAATTACTCACTAAACATGATGAGAATTATAAGCCCCCGAAATAGTCTTTTGAGTTGAACTTACCTCGTTGTTGTTTTGTCATACCCGCGAAAGCGGGTATACAATCTATTCTAAGTCACCCCGGACTTTATTCACTTCGTGCTCGCAGGGTAAGGATCTAAATATTTCTAGTTTCACGAGATGCTGAATCAAGTTCAGCATGACTAAGAAGTGGATTCCCGCCTACGCGGGAATGATAAGGCATAATATAGCTAATCACCAATATTTACGGCTGGCTTTGAGGTAAGAATAGCCGGTGAAGATTGTTAGGGCTGCGGTGATCCATAAGAAAATTTCTCCAAACGAATCCATAGCTTCAATCCCTGAGCCTTTAGAGCCAAGTAGTAAGATTGAGAGGGCGATGATTTGCATGAAGGTTTTTACTTTTGCAATATTAGATACCGGTACGCTGATTCTCACTTGAGCTAAAAACTCCCTAAGGCCGGCAACGGCAAATTCGCGCGCCATGATGAGTAGGCATGGAACTTCTTCGGCCCGATTGAATTTTACTAGCATTATCAGGACACTGCCGACCAGGAGTTTATCGGCTATTGGGTCAAACATGATGCCAAATTTTGATTGCAGTTTATATTTTCTAGCCAAATAGCCATCAAGAAAATCGGTGATACCAGCTAGGATGAATAATCCACAAGCAAGTTGGTAAGCAAATACTTTATCCTCAAAATAAAATGTTATAATAATGATTGGGATAATGATTATCCTAAGCATTGTGAGTATATTTGGAATATTTTTATACATTTTATATCATTTTTAGCGTTGCCCGCATGAATACCGTCATGGCGAGGAGATCATCAGACCGACGTGGCCATCTAATTAATTTACTTATAACTTATAGCCCAAAGGTTATAAAGATAGTTATTTTGACTATCTTACTGGATTGCCACGGAGCGTTGCTCCTCGCAATGACAAAAAACTAACTATACAACAACATCACCGTTTTTGGGTAATGACTATCTATCAGCCAAATAAAATACTATTCATTTCTTTCTTGATGTAAAGAGTCAAATATCTTTTTTGCCATAGATTTTCCTATAGTTGCGATATTTTCTAATTCTTTGAGTGATGCATTTTTGATTGCTTCGCTTGATCCAAAGGAATGTAATAGGTCTTTCTTCCTTTTTGGGCCTATGCCTTCGATGTTGTCTATAATAGAGCTCCGCATATTCTGCGATCGTCTTTTTCTATGGCTTTTGATTGCAAAATTATGGGCTTCATCACGCAGAATTTGTAAATAACGCATTATTTTATCATCTCTATCTAAAGTGAAGACTTCGCGCTTTGTCATGTGAAATTGTTCTTTGCCAGCATTGCGATCTGGGCCTTTAGACATGCAAACGAATGGAACATGAAATGATAGTTTTTTCATTACGCTTTCTACAGTTGATAAATGCCCCTTGCCGCCATCGATAATCAGTAGGCTTGGTTTTTCTTCCTTGTTTTTGATAATTTTATCGAGCCGGCGCGTTATGACTTCTGCTAGCATCGTATAATCATCGCCGCCAGTTTCGCTTGTCGATTCCAAATTATAACAGCGGTATTTCTTACGAATAAAACCTTCTTTTCCAGCTACAACGAAAGCGCCTACGGCATATTTACCCATGATGTGGCTATTGTCATATATCTCAATTAATTCTGGCTCTGATTCCAGAGAAAATAATGTTTGTAATTCCTGCCAAATGGCGCTCTGATTAAGGTCGTGTTTTACCTTTTTTGTGAGCGCGGTTGTTAGAGAGTCAGTAAAAGATTGTAGCAATTGTAGTTTCGCCCCGCGGCTTGGTGTAGTGATATTTACCTTCACCTTGTGCAGACTATATAAAGCCTCACTCATTTCTTTGTGATTTAAGATTTGGTGGCTCGTGAGTAAATCCTTTGGTGGTACTTTTTCTTGATAGAATTGTTCGATAAAGCTAGCGATTATCTCGCCTTCGCTATTATCTTCAGCCCCTTCCATGAAATATACATGATTGCCATAATATTGACTGTTACGGTAAAAAGCGACTAAGATCGCCGCGGTTCCGGCATAAGAGGTAGCTAGAATGATATCGCCATTTGACAGTTCATTATTAACGCCAAATTTCATCTGGATGTAGCTGAGGGCTTTGATGCGATCACGAATTTCTCCAGCTTTTTCATATTGCATATTCTGGCTTAAGATCTCCATTTCTTTTGCGAGTTGTTCCTGCAATTCTTTCGTATTTCCTTGTAAGAAATTCTCTATTTGGCCGGCTAGCTTAGCATATTCCTCTTTATCAATTTTACCAACGCATGGTCCATAGCAGCGTTTGATTTGATATTGAAGGCAAGGTCTTTGACGGCTTGCAAAGTAATTGTCACTACATGGGCGGAGTTTAAAAATCTTTTGTAATTCTGCTAAAGTAGCATCGACGTCAGCAGTCGAAGCAAAGGGCCCATAAACTTTGCCTTCTGGGCGGAGTTTGCTGCGAAGCTTGACGATTTGTGGGAAGTCGTGATCTAACCTCAGTTTGATATAAGGAAAGGATTTATCATCTTTGAGTAAGATATTATATTTTGGTTGATGATGTTTGATCAGGCGGGCTTCTAGCAGCAGAGCCTCAGTTTCAGAATTAGTGGTGATATATTCGACTTTTTCTACTAATTCTACCATGCGTTTTAGGCGGGTGATTAAATCGGGCTTAGTATAATAAGCAACTCTATTTTGTAAATTCTTAGCCTTGCCGATATATAGAATTTCACCCGATGCAGAGATCATTTTATAAATCCCTGGTAGGTTACTCATGTTTTTTAGGGTAGCAGTAATGTTCTGTATCATATAGAAAGATATTGTATAAAATGTCACTATCATTTTATACAATATCTTTTTTGATGACAGCATTATTTGTGATAGCTATGATGTAGATACTAATTTCTTAAGGAGTATATATCATGGAAGGAACAAAATTTCCAATCGGCGAGTTACTTAAAGGTAAAAAAGGTTTGATTACTGGTATTGCCAATAATCTTTCGATTGCTTGGTATATTGCTCAGATCGCGAAGGCTCACGGAGCAGAGCTAGCTTTTACTTATCAGGGTGAGGTTTTAGAAAAGCGCATCATGCCACTTGCGGCTGAAATAGGTTGTGATACCGTGTTGCAATGTGATGTGACCGATGAAGCTTCAATGGATCATGTGTTTGATACTCTAAAAGCTAAATGGGGTAAGCTTGATTTTGTGGTTCATTCAATTGGCTTTTCTGATAAAGAGGAGCTGAAAGGGCGTTATATTGACACTTCTTTGAAGAATTTCCTTAATACTATGAATATCTCCTGCTATTCCTTGACTGCGCTTGCTAAAAGAGCGGAAAGTTTGATGGTAGATGGTGGTAGTATTCTTACCCTTACTTATTATGGCGCTGAAAAAGTAGTGCCTAATTATAATGTAATGGGCCCTGCTAAAGCCGCACTAGAAGCAAGTGTGCGCTATCTTGCTACTGATATGGGGCAGGGTAATATTCGCGTGAATGCAATCTCTGCCGGGCCGATTAGAACTCTAGCTGCTAGTGGAATAGGTGATTTTAAATCGATGCTTAGAATGCATGAATGTACAGCACCCTTAAAGCGTAATACTACCCAAGAGGATGTAGCCGGTGCAGCGCTTTATTTGCTCAGTAATTTAAGCGCAGGCGTTACCGGTGAGGTGCATTATGTGGATAGTGGCTTCAGCACCGTTGCCATGGCCCCTAAAGCTGATAATTAATTATCCCGGCGTCAAATGCGCGTCCTTTAGGTAGCGCACCTATAAAAAATAGGTTTACGCTCCTCGGCACTCATTTTCCTAGGGCTAATTTAATTCTGAGCTTTAGGGGTGAAGGTATGATTGGACATCATTGCATCGCTAGTTTTCTCGTCACCTTCGAGGAGCTGTAAGCTCCGTGGCAATCCAGTAAGATAATCAAAATTATTATCTTTATAGCCTTTTGGGATATAAGTTATGAGTAAATTCACTGGATTACCACGTCGGCCTAAAGGGCCTCCTCGTAATGACGAATCTATCGTATGCTGCTTTATATTGAATGCGGAGATAAAAAAACACCCCCTAATTACGCAAGTAATTGAAGGGGGCGCTTTGAACTAATGCCTAATGTCTTCTTACGAATAAGAAGTGTTTAGATTATATTAGTTTAATATCAACAGCTGATTCTTTACCTTTTTCGCTAGCGATTTGGTAGCTGATTTTTTGACCATCATTAAGTTGGTTGATATTAGCTTTTTCTAAAGCAGAGATATGTAGGAAAACATCTCTAGAATTATCTTCGGGTTGGATGAATCCAAAACCTTTGCTAAAATTAAACCACTTTACAGTTCCTATTGCCATAATACTTATACCCTTGTTTGTTATTTATTAAATTTCGTGTCACGCGCGTCATTAGAGAGCAATTTGATCAAAAGGTCAAGCGATATAATTAATTGCCTATCAGGCGCGCGAATTATTTGATGATTATAATGACATATAGGCGCTCACTAAGCTTTTGGACTAAGGGTTGGAATGGTTTTTGTTGCCGTGGGGGATTTTAACTAAAAATCAGCGTAAATGTCACAATGTTACAAATTATTTAAGGTGTTACAGGCTGTCTCTTTGCTTTTAATCAGTAATAATGGTTTACTTGAGTGAGAAAGATAGTAAAAATTGAGGTTAAGATGCCAACCCCTAATGATAAACCGGGTAAAAGAAGAGAGCGTTTGCCAAGTATTACCCCGGGCGAAAACCTAAATGCACCGGCAACATCAAGGGTGGCATCTGAGCTAAAGTTGGATTTACTAAATGGTACTTTACCGGAAATAAAACCACGTAGTAAAGCTGATAATAAACTTAGAAGAGATGCAGATTTTCCAGAGCCTTCGACTCCAAGAGTAGAAGATGTTACAAAGCATATGAGCGGTGTTGAGGCTATGAAGGCTTCATTGCAAAAGCCGCGTACTTTAGATCCTATTAAGCTTATTAGTCCGGCTACATCTGAAAGAAGCGATATTTCGGTTGGTAGTATTAAAAGAAGTGTCGCTTCAGATAGCGACGACAATAGTGTTGGTAGTAACGTTAGTTCTTTAAGTAGTGGGTCCAATAGGATAATCCTTGATAAGTTGCCTACAAAAGGAAGTGTTACGGAGGCTATGAAATCAAGGAGCAAAGTGTCACAAAATACTCGGTTGAATGCAAATCTTCAGGGGCACAGAGAGAGTATGTCCGCTGGCGGTAAGCGTGGTGATGGAAGGAGTTTATAACTTACCTTTATCTCCGCACCGAGGCACTTGCGATTCTTTCTTCAAGCTCATGCCTAAAATGCCTGATTAATCCTTGGATTGGCCAAGCGGCGGCGTCGCCAAGGGCGCAGATGGTGTGTCCTTCAACTTGATAGGTCACTGCGAGTAATTCATCTATTTCTTTAACTTCGGCTTCGCCTTTCACCAGGCGCATCATCACGCGCCACATCCAACCAGTACCTTCGCGGCATGGCGTGCATTGACCACATGATTCATGCATATAAAATTTACTAAGGCGTGCAATGGCGTAGATTAAATCAGTTGATTTATCCATCACGATCACCCCAGCGGTGCCAAGGCCAGAGCCTAGGGCGCGTAGTGAGTCAAAATCCATCGTAGCATCATCGCATAAAGCTTTCGGTAGCATCGGGCAGGAAGATCCGCCAGGAATCACGGCTTTTAAATTATCCCAGCCACCACGCACGCCACCAGCATGTTTCTCGATTAACTCCCTCATCGAGATGCCCATCGCTTCTTCAACATTACATGGTTTGTTAACATGCCCAGAGATGCAGAAGATTTTAGTGCCGGTGTTGTTGGGCTTGCCGATACCAGCAAACCATTCAGGGCTGCGACGTAGAATTGTCGGCACTACAGCGATAGATTCCACATTATTGATGGTAGTAGGGCAGCCATATAGGCCAGCGCCAGCAGGAAAGGGTGGCTTCATCCGAGGTTGCCCTTTGTTGCCCTCAAGGCTTTCAAGCAGCGCAGTTTCCTCGCCGCAAATGTAAGCGCCAGCTCCACGATGGAGATAGATGTTTAAATCATAGCCAGAACCACAAGCATTCTTACCGATCAGGCCAGCTTTATATGCTTCATCAAGTGCTTGTTGCAAATGAGATGCTTCATTATAGAATTCTCCGCGAACGTATATGTAGCAAGTGTGTGCGCCAATAGCGCAGCTGGCAATTAGGCAGCCTTCGATGAGTTTGTGTGGGTCATGCCTTAAGATATCGCGATCTTTACATGTTCCAGGTTCGGATTCATCCGCATTGACCACCAGGTAGCTAGGCTTAGGATGCTCCTTTGGCATGAAAGACCATTTCATTCCGGTTGAGAATCCGGCTCCACCACGACCGCGCAGGCCAGACTTTTTGACTTGATCGATGATCCAATCACGTCCTTTTAGTAGAATCTCTTTTGTTCCTTCCCAGTCGCCACGTTTTCTTGCTGCGTCTAGGCCAAAAGACTCTCTGCCATATAGATTGGTGAAGATTTTATCTTTTTCTGCGAGCATCTTACGCCCCCTCTTTAGCGGCGGAATTCATGCGGCCGATTTGTGATCCAGGGGTAATTTTGTCGCCATTGCGTAGTTTTTTTATTAGATCCACCATAATTTCTGGCGATAAATCTTCGTAATAATCATCATTAATCTGTACGACCGGGGCATTGACGCAAGCGCCGATACATTCAACTTCAGAAAGTGTGAACAGACCATCTTTAGTTGTCTCTTTTTCATTTATGCCTAGTTCTTTCTTGCAAGCATTCATGACATCACTAGCGCCGCTTAGCCAGCAAGGCGTGGTGCCACAAAGTTGTATATGATAGCGGCCAACTGGTTTAAGGTTGAACATGGTATAGAAAGTAGCGATTTCATAGGCACGGATGTATGGAGTTTCTAGAAAATCTGCTACATATTCAATTGCTTCATGCGATAGATAATTATTATTCTGACGTTGCGCTAGGTCTAATAAGGCAAGAATGGCGCTACGCTCGCGTTTCTCAGGATATTTTGCTATAATTGCTTTGGCTTTTGCTAGATTTTCATCAGTAAAAGCAAAGGGTGCTTGGGTCATTAACATTATCTGTAGATTATTTATATAAGGAATTTACCGTAAAAAGTGATATGAGTAAAGTAAGAATTGAATATAGTATGGGTTTAAAATTCATTCCGGGCTCTGACCTGAGTTGTCCGCATGGATACCGTCATGGCGAGGAGGCCTTTAGGCCGACGTGGCCATCCAGTCTTAATAGTTCAAAGGGGTAAAAGATTTAGTACATTTGATTATTTTACTGGATCACCACGACGCATGCGCGCCTCGTGATGACGGTTAGGTGCGTGCAATGACGACAGCAATCTTTCGGCATAAAAAAACTTGCGCGGCAATACACTTAGGCATTGACTTATTATGCGAGCTCTATATATTATCTACTTTCGTGTATTTTACTAAAAATGAGTATAAAATCTATGTTTGCAGTCATCAAAACCGGCGGAAAACAGTATAAAGTAAGCCCTAACAGAGTTATTCGCGTTGAGAAACTTGTTGGTGAAGCTGGCGCGCAAGTGCAATTTAATGAAGTGTTAATGATTGGTGAGTCTGCAAAGGCTTCTCTAATCGGTACTCCTGTTGTGAAAGGTGCTATCGTTACAGGCGAGATTCTAGCTCAAACCAGAGCAGATAAAATTATCGTGTTTAAGAAAAAACGTCGTCAAAACTATCGTCGTAAAGCTGGTCATAAGCAAGAATTGACGCAAGTTAAAATCATCGACATTAAGAAAAACTAAAGTAGGGAGTGCGAAATGGCAACGAAAAAAGCTGGTGGTAGTTCCAAGAATGGCCGTGACTCGGCTGGTAGAAGACTTGGTGTTAAAAAGTCAGATGGACAATTAGTTATTCCTGGTAATATCATTATTAGACAAAGAGGAACAAAAGTTCATCCTGGTGATAATGTTGGAATGGGTAGAGATCATACTCTATTTGCTCTTACCGAGGGCAATGTAAAATTTGCTCGTAAATCTAACGATCGTTTATACGTTTCAGTAGTCTAGTCAATATACTTTATTGCTAAGGACCTTGTTGTTCGCCGCTCACGTATTAATATACGCATCGCAGCTTTACGCTCAAGGCCTACTTCAAATTAATTGACTATAATCAAAAAAAGGAAATCGCAAAAAATCGGTTTCCTTTTTTTTATATTCATGATTAATTATCTCCGTAGTGGCTCTACATACGTAAGATTTTTACTCTTTTGCTTATTTCATCGACTTGATAGAATATTCTGTGTTGTAGATTGATTCTTCTAGAATAAGCCCCTTTATATTGGCCGACCAATTTTTTATATGGAGGTAGATTTTGAAATGGGGTATTTTCGATGATCTTTAAAAGCTCATCAACTTTTGTTTTGTACGCCGATCTAGTGATCTTTTTATAATCTGAAATCGCATCCTTAGTGTAATATAGAGTGTAATGCGCGTCCATTAGTCTAACTTTGTACTACAATCATCAAAAGAGGTGCCTAGGCCTTTTATTAGTGAGTCACTTAAGTCTTTATTAGTCGCTACGAATAAAGTTTCTTTGATATCTTCCCAATCTTCCGCTGATATTAATACGGCTGCATTGCGCTTACCTTTTATCATGGTTGGTTCGTGGCTTCTTGCTACATTATCGATTAATTGATATAGGTTTTTTCTAGCTTCACTGGCAATTAAATAGGTCATAATGTTACCTTTTTAGGTTTTGTTATTTGTTAATGGTACCATATGTCGTACTAATAGGCAAACAAAATTTATCAAAGCTTCTTCTTCCCCAGCGCGGCGTAGATCTTGCTTTCGATGCCTGGAATCACAAAGGATGAGATATCGCCACCTAAAGATGCGATTTCTTTGACCAGGCGCGATGACACGAATTGATGTTCTTCGGAGGCTGGCAGTAGGATAGTATCAACATCCGGTGCTAGGCGAGAGTTCATGCAAGACATTTGAAATTCATATTCAAAATCCGAAACTGCTCTGATGCCTCTGATGATTATATTTGCCTCTTGTTCATGAGCAAAATGTACTAATAGTCCGGGGAAAGTTCGTACTTCAATTTTTTTCTCTAGCTTTTGCTCAGCAAGATAGGTAGCAATCATCTCATATCTTTCTTCAATAGAAAAAAGAGGTTGTTTGGTGAATGCTGTTGAAATGCCAATTATCAGCTTATCCACTAATTTCGACGCTCTGAGTATAATGTCGATATGACCATTGGTGATGGGGTCAAAAGTACCAGGATAGATAGCGATTCTTTGTTTCATATGTGGTGTTTTTTATCAATTTGTTGCAGTTTAGCATGCGATGTAGTTAACTGCAAAGTGAAAATGCTGGTAGTTTATTAATTTATTAGACATGTACTATTGTTTAAGATAGCTATTATAGTAGGTTAGTTTGAATTAGTGAAAGAGTTATCTTGGGGCGAGTTTTGTCCGTGTTGCTAGTTTTTCGTCATTGCGAGGAGCATTAGCTCCGTGGCAATCCAGTAATATAGTCACAATTACTATATATAGCCCTTGGGCGATGGTTATATAAGTAACTTCACTAGATTGCCACGTCGGTCTGATGACCTCCTCGCAATGACGAATGAAGCTTTAGGATGACAAAAAAACGTAGGATATGATGGCACAGATTATTACAATAGCACAACAAAAGGGAGGCGCTGGGAAAAGTACCGTTGCGGCGCATTTAGCTGTCGCTTTGTCTCAGCAGGGTAAAAGAGTCACGCTGATTGATATTGACCCTCAAGGAACTTTATCCAAATGGTATGGACTTCGTGAAGCAAAATTTGGCGCTGGCTATACCGGGCTTAATTTCGTGAGCATGAGTGGTTGGCGCGTTGGGGCATCTGTGTTCCAATATGAGAAAAACTCTGACTTTGTTATTATTGATTCCCCGCCACACACCGATACGGAAGCAAAGAGTGCGATTAGGGCGGCAAACTTAGTTATCGTGCCAATGCAGCCAAGCCCAACTGATTTATGGGCAACAAAGGCAACAATAGATTTTGCTAAAGCCTCGAATAAACAGGTAAAAGTATTGCTTAATCGTTATAATCCAAATTCAAGAATGGGACGTGAAATCGCCGCAGAAATGGATGATGTAATGGAAGGGTATTTTGGTAATAGAGTGCTGTTTAGCTCGTGTTTATTGCAAGGCAAATGCGTTACTGAAACTGATCCTCATTCACAAGCCTCAAAAGAAGTTAAGGCAACGCTAAGTGAAGTTATGAGTTTACTGAAGGTGGATGAACTAGTTGATGCTTAAAATATCGTCATGACGAGGCGCTAAATAGCACCGTGGTCATCGGTTTTTGTTCCGCCCCGTCATCATGAGCGAACATTCGGTTCGCGTAATGATCCAGATTTATTTTGTCTGGATAACTACGTCGCTTACATCTCATCGTTATGACGAGGTTTTTTTGGACACTGACTCTAAAAAATATTATAACATATTTGAGATTTACAATTGCCACGTCAGCTAAAATAACCTCCTCGCAATGACAATATTTTTAACCTTAACTTACCGCTTCTGCTAATCTATTCGCTTCGTCAGTAGCAATTAGTGCTTCGATAAATTCATCTAGCTGTCCGGTTAATACTGCTTCGATCTTATAGAGCGTTAGATTTATTCTATGATCACTAACGCGCCCTTGTGGGAAGTTATAGGTGCGAATTCTTTCGCTGCGATCGCCAGAACCAACTTGCTCTTTTCTTGAAGCAGAACGATCGTTTTGCATTTTTTGACGCTCAGCGTCATAGATACGTGAGCGTAATATTTTTAGCGCTTTGGCTTTGTTTTTGTGCTGAGATTTCTCATCCTGTTGACAGACGACTACCCCCGTTGGAATATGCGTAATACGCACTGCAGAATCGGTAGTATTGACGTGTTGCCCACCGGCACCAGACGCGCGGTAAGTATCAATTCTTATGTCTTTATCTTCAATTATGATATCAACTTCTTCCGCTTCTGGTAGAACAGCAACAGTAGCAGCAGAAGTATGTATGCGCCCGCTTGATTCAGTGTTCGGAACACGTTGCACCCTATGTACGCCAGATTCAAATTTAAGGCGCATGAAGGCACCATAGCCACTGATTAAAGCTGAAGCTTCCTTATAGCCACCAATGCCAGTGTCAGAGATTGAGAGAATCTCAAAACGCCATCCTTTGAGATCAGCATAGCGGTGATACATATTAAATAGCTCTGCCGCAAAAAGCGCAGCTTCTTCGCCACCCGTGCCAGCGCGTACTTCAATGATAGCATTTTTCGCATCGGCTTCATCTTTTGGCAGTAGCGCAATTTTTATTGCATGTTCATATTTAGGCATCTGGCCTAGCAAACTATGGAATTCTTGCTCTGCCATTTCTAGCATATCTGGATCGTTTGTCTTGTCAGATAAAATAGTTTTTAAATCAGCTAGCTCATTTTTCGCAGCATGATAAATATTGATTTTTTCGACTATTGTTTCAAGCTCAGAGAATTCTTTAGAGAGTTTGACAAATTCTTCTCCCATAATACCAGATGATAGTTTATCTGATAATTCAGCATGTTTGGTTAAGATTTTGGTTAGATTATTTTCAAAACTCATATTTCTTTCTGCTTACTTTATTGTTTAATATTTTGATTATCTTTAATTACAGCTTGCGCTGCACTTAGGCGTGCTATCGGTACGCGGTAAGGGGAGCAAGAGATGTAATTCATCCCAAGTTTATAGAAAAATTCTATGGATGATGGGTCGCCGCCATGTTCACCACAAATGCCTATTTTTAAATCTGGTTTTATTTTACGCCCACGTTTAATGGCTATCTGAATTAATTCCCCAACACCATCTTGATCTATTTTTGTGAAAGGATCGTTAGGTAGAATTTTCTGGGCCAAATATTGAGGAATAAATGATGCTACGTCGTCTCTAGAAATTCCATAAGTAGTTTGAGTAAGGTCGTTAGTGCCAAAGCTAAAATAATCAGCAAAAGGAGCAATTTTATCCGACCTTAGAGCGGCTCTTGGTAGTTCTATCATCGTACCAATTTGATATTTAACTTTGTCACCTAATTTCTCCTCGATCGTAGTAATCACATTGATTGCTAGATTGCGTAAATTCGCTAATTCGAGTTCATGAGCAATGAGTGGTATCATGATTTCAATATCACTATCTATATTTGTTTCATGTTTTAATTCAATCGCAGCAGTAACGATTGCTTCTACTTGCATGGCATAAATTTGTGGGTAACTTATGCCAAGACGGCAACCACGATGGCCAAGCATAGGGTTGACTTCATGGAGAGCGTGTAGGCGTTGATTTATTACTTCGATTGGTAGTTGTAATGCTTCAGCTAAGGCTATTTTTTCCTTTTCGCCTTGAGGTAAGAATTCATGCAAAGGTGGATCAATTAAACGTATGTTAATTGGCATTCCAGAGATGTTGTGAAAAAGATCTTTGAAATCTTCTTTGTGAAGAGGGAGTAGTTTATCAAGCGCATTTTGACGTAATGTCTCATTAGGTGCTACTATCATTTCGCGCATTAGAGCGATTTTATTTACCTCAAAGAACATATGTTCTGTGCGGCAAAGACCGACACCTTTCGCACCAAGCCTTAAAGCGGTAGTAACGTCACTGACGGTTTCTGCATTAGCGCGGATCTCCATAGTTCTGATTTCATCTGCCCAAGACATTAAAATATTAAAGTTTTCTGAAAACTCTGGGGTGATGGTAGGAACTGAACCTTGAAAGATTTGACCGCTATCACCATCGATAGTGATGGTTTCACCTTTTTTGATAATGGTTTGGCCGATATGTAATAGGCCAGCTATTTCATCTATTTTTATTTCACTTGCTCCGCACACACAAGGTTTACCCATACCTCTTGCTACTACCGCTGCATGCGATGTCATCCCTCCACGAGCAGTAAGAATACCAGCCGATACATGCATACCAGTTATATCCTCTGGACTGGTATCGTTCCTGACTAGAATAACTTTATGGTGATGAGATAATTCTTCGGCATCATAGGGAGAGAATACCACTATTCCGCTTGCAGCCCCAGGAGAGGCTGGTAATCCTTGTGATAAAGCTTCTAGCTTGCAATTAGGATCTATACTAGCATGGAGCATTTGGCCCAAAGATTCAGCATCTACTCTACTAATGGCGTCTTCTTTAGTGATTTTACCTTCGCTTACCATATCGACTGCAATTGTAATAGCAGCACTAGCCGTGCGTTTTCCAGACCTTGTTTGTAATATATATAGTTTACTATTCTCAATAGTAAACTCAATGTCTTGCATATCAGCATAATGATTTTCTAATAATGCACAAATCTTCTCAAGCTCATGGTAAATATCTGGCATTGTTTCATATAGAGACTTCCCAGGGTGTTTTTTTGTTGGTGAAATTGGCATAGGGGTTCTGATGCCAGAGACCACATCTTCGCCTTGTGCATTCAATAAAAATTCACCATATAAAGCTTTTTTCCCTGATGATGGATTGCGCGTAAATAACACGCCTGTACCCGAAGTATCACCCATATTTCCAAAAACCATAGCTTGCACATTTACTGCTGTGCCATGTTCATCTGAGATATGATTAATTTTGCGATATGCAATGGCTCGTGGGCTCATCCAAGAATCTATAACTGCTTTGATGGCGAAAATAAGTTGTGCTTTGAGATTGCTGCTCCCATGTCCTACTAACTTATTATAGCTTTCGGTAAAACGATGCAAAGTATTATCGGCAAATTTAGGATTGTTAGTAAGGTGCCCTAAATGCTGCGCGACCTCTTTATTGATGCCAAGATTCAGGATCGTATCCATCATACCGGGCATTGATGCAACGGCGCCAGAACGAATAGATAATAACAATGGTATTGCCCCATCACTAGCGCCAAATATTTTGTTGGTTTTAGCTTCTAGGCGAGCAATTGCTTCTTCTAGTTCCGCTTCAAAGGTTTCAGGAAACTTACCATTACTGGTATGATATGCTTTGCAAAGATCGGTAGTAATAGTAAATCCAGGTGGAACATTGAGGGATAAATTCGACATTTCAGCCAGGCCAGCGCCTTTGTTACCAAGTAGTTGTTTATTCGCTGAAGTTGATCCGAAATCATGGATATATTTAAGAGTTGGCATAAATTTATCTATTATCAATTTGTTGTAATATTAATGTAATGACTTCTTCTATCGTTAGGGAAGAGGTGTCGATAATAATTGCATCTTCTGCTGGTTTTAGAGGAGAACTGCTGCGATTTTGATCTCTCTCATCACGTTCTCTTAAATTACGGAGCACTTCATCTATAGTGACGTCTCTGCCACTTGAAACGAGTTGCTTAAATCTTCTTTCCGCTCTAATTTCATCATTTGCTGTTATGTAAAGTTTAAAATCAGCATCAGGGGCAATGGTGGTGCCAATATCCCGTCCTTCCATTACAACGCGCTTGTGATTGAGGATAAAATTACGCTGGATAGGATATAGATTTTGTCTTACTTCTGGTATGGCTGCAATGATTGAGGTCATTTGCGTTACATCCTCGGTGTATAAATCTTTAGAGTTCGTTAGATCCAGATTTTGTTCTTTTGATAGTAGGACGATGTGCTTAATATCGTCTGATTTAATATGGTTTTCGATTGCTTTTAGAGCAAGAGAGCGGTAAAAAATGCTAGTTTGACAGTGAAGGAAAGAAAATTTTGTAGCAAGCAAATTAGCGATGGTCCCCTTGCCAGATGCAGCTGTGCCATCTATTGCAATTATGCATCGTTGACTTATGTCGTGAAATCTTTTGCTTAAAGAAGGCAATTGTACCATCCTATGCTTTTGGGACTAAAATCATTAATATTTGCTTGCCTTCCATTCTAGGCTCTAATTCTACTTTTGCAATTTCTTCAACGGCAGAGATGATGCGTGGGAATAGAGCTTTTCCTATTTCATTATGGACAATTTCACGTCCTCTAAACCACATTGACACACGAACTTTGTCGCCATCTTCAAGGAATTTTTTGATATTACGGACTTTGATTTCGAAATCACCTTGTCCGATATTGGGGCGGAATTTAATCTCTTTTATAGATACGACTTTTTGCTTCTTGCGTGATTCTTGCAGACGTTTCTTGCTTTCATATTTATATTTGCCAAAGTCCATAATTTTACAGACTGGTGGCTCCGCTTGAGGAGAAATTTCTACTAGATCTAGATGAGCTTGCGACGCTGCATATAATGCTTCAGCGAGTTTTACAACTCCTACCATTTCACCATCTGCATCAACAAGGCGTACTTGAGGCGCTCTGATTTCCTTATTAGCTCTAGGAAATTTACTGTTACGATTCTCAGAAATAGTCTTACTCCATTTTATTGGTTATTGTTATTTACCAGGCCTTCAGGGCTGGAAGTATTATACAAATTGATACCGTCATAGCGAGGAAGGGCATCAGCAGGGCGTGGCCATCCAGTTCATTTATTTTTCTGGATTGCCACGGAGCTAACGCTCCTCTAAGGTGACGAAAATCTTATTCTTACTTCTCGTGACTTTGAACAAATGAGATTAATTCCTCAACTTTCATAGTTTTTTGTTCCTCAGAACCCAAAGTACGAATTGTTACTGTTCCATCTTCTGCTTCTTTCTTGCCAATTACTGCAATTAGAGGCACCTTTTGGTTGGATAAATTTCGTATCTTATAATTAATCTTTTCTGAAGAATTGTCAAGCTCGGCCCGAATTCCAGACGCAACTAAGCGGTCAAATACTTCTTTAGCTGTAGCATCCGCATCATTAGTTACTGTGATAATAGCAACTTGCACGGGGGCCAGCCACAATGGGAATTTACCCGCATATTCTTCGATTAAGATTCCAATGAAGCGTTCGAAAGTACCAATTACTGCTCTATGGAGCATTACTGGGCGTTTTTTCTCGCCACCTTGAGCGATATAATTTGCATCTAAACGTTCTGGCATCACAAAGTCCACCTGCAAGGTGCCGCATTGCCATCTGCGTCCGATCGCATCTTTAAGATGGAACTCAAGTTTTGGGCCATAGAATGCACCATCGCCAGGGTTTAGTGTATATTCAAGACCAGCAGCTGCAACAGCATCTTTCAGTGCATTTTCAGCCTTATCCCAAGTTTCATCTGTTCCAGCTCTGACTTCAGGGCGATCAGAGAATTTAATTTCTACCGATTCAAAACCAAAGTCCTTGTATATTTCTAGCAACAATTTGCAGAAACTTACAGTCTCAGAAGTGATTTGATCTTCGCTGCAGAAAATATGAGCATCATCTTGAACAAAACCACGTACGCGCATTAGGCCGTGTAGGCCTCCAGATGATTCATTCCTATGACAACAACCAAATTCGGCCATACGCAAAGGCAAATCGCGATAGCTTTTGATGCCCTGATTAAAGATCTGGATATGGCAAGGACAATTCATTGGTTTAATTGCCAGCACTTGATCTTCATTATGCACTGCAAACATATTATCGCCAAATTTTTCCCAATGGCCAGAAGCTTCCCATAGGCTTTTGTCTACGAGGATTGGCGTTTTTACTTCTTTATAGCCATATTGGCTTATTTTATCGCGAATATATTTTTCAATCCTGCGATAAATAGTCCAGCCCTTCTCGTGCCAGAACACCATACCTTGAGCTTCTTCTTGAATATGAAATAATTCTAGCTCTTTGCCAAGACGTCTATGGTCACGTTTTTCAGCCTCTTCTAGCATGAAGAGATGTTGATCAAGTTGCTCTTTAGTTGCCCAGGCGGTACCATATATACGTTGTAGCATTGCGTTTTTGCTATCACCACGCCAATAAGCGCCGGCAACTTTCATTAATTTGAAATGCTTTACATGCCTTGTTGATGGGGCATGAGGTCCGCGGCAGAGATCAATGAAATTGCCTTGGCGATATAATGAGATATCCTCGCCAGCAGGGATTGATTCAATGATTTCAGCTTTATAAAATTCACCAATGCTTTTAAAAAACACAATCGCATCTTCGCGCTTCCAGACTTCACGAGTTATTTGCTCATCACGCTTGATGATCTCGAGCATTTTTTTCTCTATGGTCGCTAGATCGTCAGAACTGAACGGTACTTCGCGGACAAAATCATAATAAAAACCATTTTCAATCGCTGGGCCAATAGTTACTTGTACTTCTGGCCAGATCTCTTTTACTGCTTCGGCAATAATATGTGCGGCATCATGGCGGATGATCTCAAGTGCCTCTGGATCTTTTGGGGTGATGATTTTAAGGTTACTATTTTCTGTGATTGGTAGTGCCAAATCTCTTTCCTGCCCGTTCAAAACAATGGCTAAAGCGTCTTTGGCTAGCGACATGGAGATGCTAGCGGCTACTTCAGCGCCAGTAATGCCAGAATTGAATTCTCTTATAGAACCATCAGGGAAAGTAAGTTTGATCATTTGTTTTAGATAATTAGTATTATTCATCGGAGGATAATCTAGCAGATTTTTATAAATAATCAAATGAAACTCAATTTCTAAGAGTGATTTTATTGTTAAAACTTGGCTCAGCTCCTAATCGCCATATGTACACTCTGCTGCTAATGATTTGATTGTCACGTTATGTTCACAATAATTATGCTTTATAGCCTTTGATTGCTTTATTATCTTGCGTTTGTTTTATCTATGTCAGTAAATATATATCTAATGTTTAGAGGCAGAGAGAATTAATGACAGGATTAGAGATTGGTGCTATTGCAACTATGGTAACTGTAGGTGCTGCTATATTTGGTTTGCAGGCTTGGAAATGTAGTCGAAATAGCCAAGTCGAGGAAAGTAAAGATAATTTTGTTCTCGATTTAGAGGAATGTACTATTGAGGGTGGTAAAGTTACGATCAAAGGTTTACATGTTCAGGCTAATGAATTAGATAAAGCCAAGAGTAAGGATAATCAGGTGGATGGATCCATAGGGGATAAAGATGTCTCTCTTGCTGCGCTGCGTACTATAGGGGGGGGAGGCGTGGCGTCGATTTCTGCAAATGCTGTTGGTGCTGTTAACATGGCTACGTCCTTTATGCCTTCTTCTCCTCAGCATAGTCATGAATCTTTGCTGCCAGCGTCGGGCCCTCAAAGCACTCATATAGTGGCCAGTAATAATGCCTTACTGGAGGATTTTGCAAATGTTTTATTAGGGTTTATGACTAAGTATACTTCAGAACACCTGTCAGCACTTCAAGCGAATGGGGCTACCACTCCTTTGTTAGGCGAAGGTACTGTTGAAGGTGAAGGGGTGTAGACTATCATGAGTCGTTCAAAGGATAATGAGGTTAAGGTCACGCAGGTGCAATTAGAGTCTCTCCTTAATGATATTAAAGGAGGTATAGGTAAGAGGGTAAGGCTTGCAGAGGAGTTAGGAAAGAAAGGCTATTCCACTAATTTATCTGGTTTAGAGCTTGATTTGAGTGCAGCGGATAGTGACGTTGATTTGTCAGACCTTAATTTAACTCAAGCTAAATTAAAATTGCCATTACAGCAAAAGGTTGATTTTACAAACGCTAATTTAACTGAGCTTTCAGTAGAGGCTGGTCCGTTAATTAATATGATGCGTTTTAAGAATACCAAATTATTAAATACCACTATGTCTCTTGGGGATAGGGGTAAAGGGCATGTTTTAAATGAAAAAAATGGGGAGTTGATTGATTTGGTAATTGATCGCTCTTTTGATCAGTCGGCGTTGATAAGTAGAAGTGAGATGCTAGAGACTAGAGGTGTATGTTTTGGATTAATGATGGAGTATGCACGACATGTGATGAAGAAGCAACAACAAGGCAAAACCGAAGAAGAATTTGATATATTAGAAAAATTTCATAAAAAAACTAATGAAAAGAGAGGTAGTGAGAATTTTGATTTGCGCGTTCAGCTTTACCAGAGCAATCAATTTAAGGTACCAAATCATGATATTACGGATACTTATATAAAGAATAATAATTTTTTTGCATCTTTGCCCGATGAAGTAAAAAGTTCTAATATTATAGGTTTTGGTTTTAACGTATTTGATGCACAAGGGGTTAATAAAGGTGAGCATATTATAAGCGTTAGAAAAATAAAACGTGATGAATTAGGTAGTAACTATGAGGTTCTGGAGTCTAATGGTGGTATTGGAAAATTGGATAGCGTTGAGCATTTAGATAAACATTTAGCAGCTGTACTATATCAATATCAAAAAAATGCTCCTTTAGATGCTGACAAAGGAATAAGGGTTTGTGATTTAGAAGGTGCAGTTCATAAATTTGGTTTGATGCCGCAAGAAGGGCTATCTCAAGAAGAAAATAAAAGTAGAAAATATACTATCCAATCTCACAATGGGCCAACGGCTTTACAGGATATGTTAATTATGGCATCCCCTAGCCCTGCTATTATTAAATATTTAGATAGAGTGCAAAATATTGATGAGCGTGATTCAGAAGGGCGCACAGCTTTGATGTATGGATCTGCTCGTGGTCGTACTGATGTTGCTATGAAGCTAATTATGAACGGAGCAGATATTGATGCTCAAGACAATGAAGGTAATACGGCGCTTAAGTTATCTTGTGAAAACAATCAAATTAAAACAGCTGAGTTCTTGGTACAAGATTGCGGCGCTAAGATTGATGGTGATATTGAAGGAATGCCAATACTATCTTGGGCCGCAAGGAATGGACACAGCAAATTAGCGAAATATTTGCTAGAGCGTAAAGAGCTGGATGTGGATGTTCAGGATCAAAATGGTTTCACGCCTTTGATGTATGCATCTGTGAATGGACATAAACAAGTGGTAGAAGATTTAGTAAATGCTGGTGCTGAGGTAGGTAAGCTTGATAGTGGTGGGTATGCTGCGTTAACTTATGCGAAAGAGGCAGGGCGGGAAGAGATTGTAGCATTTTTAGAAGAGAGGTTAATAGCATCGTTACCACCAACTCCTAAAGCATCTAAGATAAGTCTAGGTCTAATAAAGGAAGAAGTATCGAGATCGGGTTCGCCTACTAGCGTTGCTCCTCCACCTTCGCCTACTAGCGTTGCTCCATCCCCACCACCCTCAGCTAATCCTAAGAAGCGTAGTGTCGTGCAGGCAGAAATTGCAAGAATCAATGCTATTGAAGCGGCAAAACAAGTGGGTGCAGGAATAAAGGTAAAAGATGTCAATGTCACCCCTTTACCACCCCCACCTAGAAGTAAAAATGGGGTGGAGAGATAGTTTTCTTAGGGTGAGCTGGTTTTTTTAGGGTATAGGATGGTGTTTATATGCTAACAATTCACCTTTTAGGCCTATATAGATGGATTCCTCACTTAAAGCGGGAATGACATTAAATCTACTATATAAGAGATTAAGAAATTACTTCTTTTTTCTTAAGAAAGCCGGTACTTCATAGACGTCATTAGAAGAGTTAGAATGGTCAAAATTCATAGAACTTTGCTCTGGTGATCGTCTTTCTTCACTCGCTTGCTCAGTGCCTTTGATGCTTTCCCACATTCTAGCAAAAATAGATACTTTCTTTTCTTGAGTCGGCTGTGATGATACCCGCTGCGCGCTAAGATTGTCAGAATATTCTGGCGTTTCAGCTTCATCAGAAGTTCCTAAATCGTAGCTCTCAAAACTTTCTACTTGTTCTTCAGGGATGATAGGATCGCTAGTATCTTCATATAAAGCTTCTGGTTCTTCTTCAATAAAAATTTCTTCGCTTATAACTACAGGATCTACTACGGGGTGTTTGTAAGGTTCGTCGGTGCCAATACCAGTTGCGACAACCGATACTCTAATGATTCCTTGAAGATCAGCATCGAAAGTAGAACCGAAAATGATATTTGCATGAGGGTTGCCAACTTCTTCTCTGATGCGATTAGCTGCAGCATCTACTTCGAAAAGCGTCATATCGCCACCGGTGATATTGATAAGCACACCCTTTGCGCCATTCATGGAACTTTGATCAAGTAGTGGGTTAGAAATGGCGGCCTCTGCAGCGCGTACAGCTCTGTCTTCGCCATCAGCTTCGCCGGTGCCCATCATTGCTTTGCCCATATTGCCCATAACTGCGCTGATGTCGGCAAAGTCAAGGTTGATTAAGCCTGGCATGATCATTAGGTCTGTGATGCTTTGTACGCCTTTTTTAAGCACTTCATCCGCTGTTCTAAATGCTTCAGTAAAAGTAGTTCTCTCATTAGCAATGCGGAATAGATTTTGATTTGGAATCACAATTAGAGTATCAACATATTGCTGCAATTCAGCAAGGCCCGCATCGGCGGTTTTCATACGGTGAGCGCCTTCGAAATGGAATGGTTTAGTTACCACACCGACTGTTAAAATTCCAAGCTCTTGTGCTAATTTTGCAACTACCGGAGCCGCGCCTGTACCAGTACCACCGCCCATACCAGCGGTGATGAAAACCATATTGCTGCCTTCAAGTAAGCTTATGATATCATCTCGTGATTCTTCAGCGGCATTCATGCCTACTTCGCGGTCAGCGCCAGCGCCTAGGCCTCTTGTCGTAGAAGCGCCAAGTTGCAATTTGTTTTCTGCGCTTGAATGTTCGAGTGCTTGTGCGTCAGTATTGGCAACTACGAATCTTACGCCTTGTAGTTTTGAGGTGATCATATTGTTGACAGCATTACCGCCAGCGCCACCAACGCCAAAGACGGTAATGATGGGTTTTAAAATGATATTTTCTGGTACTTTTAAATTGATCATGATGTAGTAATCCTGCAGCTACTTTTAGTAATAATATACAGTATAATCAAAAAACAAAAAAGGCCAATAGAATTTATTTAGATATTGTTAGTTTTTATTATTGAGTGCTAGTGGTTTTTTAGTTTCGCTTCAAACCACATCTCCAACAATGCGCAAGATCTCGGCGCCACATTTACGTAATTTATCTTCTAGATGATCATAACCACGATCTAAATGATAGATTCTGCGTATTTTAGTGGTGCCAACGCCTGCAAGGCCAGCGAGTACTAATGATACTGATGCGCGTAGATCACTTGCCATCACTTCTGCGCTTTTTAGAGATTTTACGCCGTGAATGGTAGCGCTGTGATGGTGATTGATGGTAATATTAGCGCCCATACGACATAATTCTGGTACATGCATGAAACGGTTTTCAAATATATTTTCTGTAACTGTGCTAGTGCCATCTGCAATCGACATCAATGTCATAAACTGCGCTTGTAGATCAGTTGGAAAGCCAGGATATGGGTGGGTTTCAATATTTGTTGGCATGATTACATCTGGGCCGGTTACGATGATTTTATTATCAAAATGTTCTATAGATACATTTGCTTCCTTGAGTTTTAAAGCAACATTCTCAACTATTTCATAGGGAATGTTGTGTAATGTAATTTTGCCTTTTGTTATTGCTGCGGCAATCATATAAGTTCCGGCTTCAATGCGGTCTGCGACTACTTTATGAGTGGCGCCATGTAATTTTTTTTGCCCCTGTATAGTAAGGCTACTGGTGCCTATGCCTTCAATATGTGCTCCCATTTTTACTAAGCAGTGACACATATCGGTAATTTCTGGTTCTGAAGCGCAATTCATTAATTTCGTTTCGCCATCAGCAAGACATGCCGCCATTATAAGATTTATTGTGGCTCCAACAGAAACTTTATCAAAACTAAAATGTATGCCTTTAAGACGAGATAAACATTCACCAACTATATAACCATCTTCAATAGTTATATTGGCGCCCATAGCCTCTAGACCTGATAGATGCAAGTCTACTTGGCGTGCGCCTATAGCGCATCCGCCAGGAAGAGAAACTTTGGCTTTGCCAAAACGTGCAAGAAGAGGTCCTAAAACCCATATAGAAGCGCGCATTTTGCGGACTATTTCGTAAGGTGCGGTAAACTCGCTGATATTGCTAGCATTTAACGTAACTTGGTCTTTGTTTTGATTACAAGATACGCCGTGATTTTCAAGCAATGTTTTCATTGTTGTGATATCTGTTAGGTCGGGTATGTTAGATAGTATCAGATCTTCTTCGGTCAGTAAGGTGCAGGTCATGATCGGAAGACAAGCATTTTTTGCGCCACTAATATTGATTTCGCCAATGAGCGGCTTGCCGCCGTGAATGATTATACTTTCCATATCATATTATTTTTTTTTATAATGACGAGACTATAGCAATATTTATGTTAGAGGTCTATAGTCAATTATTTTCAAGCGGGGACGCCTGAGTTTGCTGCTCACCTATACTTATAGGCGCCCTAAGCTTTACGCCTAGTCCCTACTTGAAATTAACTGGCTATTTTTTTTTGCTTTAAAAATGATTAGATGATGAAAATATTAAACATAATGTTAAGCCGTGATTTAGGTGGTATTCAGCAGGCTTTTGTGGATTATAACCAGGCGCTACAATCTTGCGGGGTGGATGTCGTAAATGTTATTAGCTATGGCGCAAAAATCACGAGTGATAGTAGTTTTTATAAAGTGGTGAATTTAGGTGTGTTTGACTTTATATCCGTAATGCAGCTTAAAAAAATTATTGCCAAAGAATCGCCGGATTTGATCATTGCGCATGGTAATAGAGCAATGACTTTTCTCTCGAAAATCAAGAATAAAAACGCCCCTACAATTGGTGTAGCTCATAATTATAAAGTAAAATGGCTTAAAACTTGTGATTATGTTTTTGCAATTACTGAGAATTTATCTGATTATTTGATTACTCAAGGCATTACAAAAGATAGAATTAAGCTCGTTTCTAATATGATTCATCTTGATTCAAAACCAGTAAGGCCAGCGTTAGAAAGAGATGTTGTCGTTATTGGAACCATGGGCCGCTTTGTTAAGAAAAAAGGGTTTGATATTTTTCTAACCGCGCTTTCTTTGTTGAAAGCAAGGGGAATAAAGTTTAAGGCAATTATTGGCGGTGGCGGTGAAGAAGAAAAGCAGTTGAAGGGTCTTAGTGATAAGCTCGCGCTGAATAAGCATGTTAGCTTCATTGGTTGGGTGGAGGATAAAAAACAATTTTTTGATTCAATAGACCTTTTTTGCTTACCCTCTACGCATGAGCCTTTTGGTATTATTTTGCTTGAGGCAATGAAATATGGGGTGCCAATAGTTTCTACCGCGTCTGAAGGCCCTAGTGAAATCATTAGTGATGAATATAGTGGTTTATTGTGTTCTATTTTTTCGGCTAGTGATATGGCTGATAAATTAGAGCAGATGCTGAAAGAGGAGGGTAAGCGAAATAATATGGTCGGTAATGCTTACTTGAGTCTAGTTCAAAATTATGATATTAAGGTCGTAGGAACAATACTAAAGCATCATTTGGAGCAAATCTTACATGACATTTCAAGCAACGAAGCTCGATAACGGTTTTCATATACTCACCTTTTCTATGCCGGGAGCTCAGTCTGTAGCTCTGAATTTAATCGCTAAGGTTGGCAGTAGAGTGGAATCTGAAGAAGAAAATGGCATTGCGCATTTTCTAGAACATATGGCTTTCAAAGGTACAAAGAATCGTACAGCTAAAGATATTGCAGAGCAGTTTGATGGCATAGGTGGGCATTTCAATGCTTATACTTCAAGAGAGCAGACGGTATATTATGCTAAAGTTTTACCAGAAAATACTCATATCGCCTTAGATATTATTGCCGATATCGTGCAAAATTCAGTTTTTACAGCAGAAGATATTAATAAGGAATATAATGTTATTTGCCAAGAAATTGCACAAACTTTGGATAGTCCTGATGATTTAGCTTATGAGAAATTAATTGAAGTTGCTTTCGCCGGTCAGGCGATAGGTCGTTCTATTTTAGGAACGCCAGAGACGATTGCAAAATTTAAAACAGCAGATTTCGAGCGTTATATCGCATCCCATTATCATGCTGATAATATGTTCTTATCTGCTGCTGGAAAGGTAGACCATGAAGAAATGGTAGCTTTGGCAAAAAGCATGTTTAATCTGCCGAATTCTAAAAATATCACTTTTGCGAAGGCTCATTATACTGGCGGATATTCGCTGATTAGCAAGGATTTGGAGCAGAGTAATATATTGATAGGCTTTGAAAGCGTTTCCTATATGGAGACAGAAAAATTCTATCATGCGCAAATTTTATCGTTGATTCTAGGCGGTGGTATTTCCTCTAGATTATTTCAACATATTAGGGAAGATCTTGGCCTGGCTTATTCAGTCGGTGCTTTTAATGGCTCATATGTTGATACTGGTCTGTTTAGTGTTTATGCTGGGACTAGTCATGAGAATCTTGCAAAAACATCAGACGCGTTAATTGCTGAAATCAATAAGATTCGTGGTAGTGGCGTGACTGAGGCGGAGCTTGCGCGCGCGAAAGCTCAAGTGAAATCTAGCTTGATGATGGCGGAGGAAAAATCTGCTTATAAATCCGAAGAAATTGGCCGTACTTATTCTATATTTGGTAAATATGAAGGGCCAGAAGTGTTACTTGGCTATGTGAATCGAACTAATGATAGCGATATTTTAGAGATTGCAAAAGCAATATTTAGCACAAAACCTTGCCTGTCAGTTGTTGGCGCTGATGCTGGTGTGGTGAGTTATGAAGATGTGTGCAAGAGACTCGCGGTAGAGTAAGTTTACAGTCATGCTGAGGCAGATGTTCTCGTCATAGCGAGCAGCGCAAGTGATGTCTAGATCCAGAAAATAATGAATACATAAACTGGATTGTTACGTCGGATTAACATCCTCCTCACAATGACGAAGAAATGAGACCGCGTCGCTAACACACCTCGTGGGTGACGGTGGTGGCTTAAGCAATGTAACCATCAGCAGTAATTTCTATTTCATGCCAATTTCCAGCTAGATCCACTCTTTCAATTGTCCATTCCTCTTGAGTGAAAAGCTGCAACAAACCATTTTCATGGAATAGATGATTAGAACCCGCTGCTATGACTAGATTATCAGATAAAACATCTTTATATTCTTCTATAATGGTTTCAATTTTTTTGGCCCATTTTAAATTTCTTTCTTGTCTTGATAGATCGTTGTCGACTTCAGTCAATTCTTTTATTCCATGCGCGCCAGAAAGATAAAGATTGCTGTACTTACCAGCATCCGATAATGCACTTAAGTCTTTTAAGAGAGAGTCTTCTAGGCTAGAATCGGTTAGACTAGCGTCTGTTTTTATATTTTCAGCATAAGTCTCAAGAGCGTCTACACAGCGCCAGTCCTTACTATCAACTATATCTGTATCCATACTATCGTTATAGCCTTGTAGATGCAGGTATGCTAATTTATCTTGAATTGCTTCTAAAGGATAAAGGTAGCAATTTGGTAATCCATCGTTCGACATCATAACATCAAGCAATTGTTGAAATTTAATAGGTAAATTCAAAAACCAATCTTCGGGCTCTTCTGATGCAATAAAAGTAGGTGATTGATTATCTTCTGTATCCTCAGCAAATGCTTCAATGAATAAACATTCTTTTGATAGAAGTACGTTAATTATATTATTTGGCAGTACATTAAATGGTAATATATGAAAAGTGCCCAGATATATAAAAGATGTATCATCCTTACTAAATTTAAAAATATAAGGATTTGAAACAGTAAATGATGATGGAAGGGAGCTTCTAAACTCAGCCTCAATGAATCCAGGAGTAAAATCCTTGAGTCTTAAGTCCCTAAATTGAGTTTTAAAAGAATCTTTAATAGAATAACGCTCAGCTTCGCTGTAGTTCGTGAGATATAGCATTGTAGTAATTATTAATTAATTATAGGTATAGTGTAACATTACACAATAAAAATGTCAACATTTTTTAATATTATTTGCTAACTATTACTATGGCTAATAGTTGTAATATTATTACACGGTTATATTCTTTGTATGATGTAGTAAGTTTTTAGTTTGAAAGTAACTAGGATATTAATATACAATGTTAGTTATATTAAGAAATATATGAAGAGGTAAAAATGAGTAAATTAAGCGATAGGGCAAACTTAGATAAAACAAAATATAAACCGTTATCTAATGCACGTATGAGTACAAAGGAGAAGGGGGAAGCAGAACAAAGAATTGCTAACGAACTTTTACCAAAAAGTAAGGGAGATGGAATAATGTATAGGATGAAGAACGAGATCGGCACGGAGTCTCTCGTTTCAGACAGTTTGCAGCGCTCTGATGCCAACACAATCCCAACGAAAGCCTCTACTACGCCACGTAACAAAGGTCAAGGTACTGGTGGGCCTAGTGTTGGCTAAGGACAAAAATAAACTTTCGCTATATCAATAAGTAAGTTTTATTAAAATTCCGCTTCAAATAAGATAGAATAAAAAAGGGGTTAGCTATAACAGCTAACCCCTTTTTTATTCTAAATATATATCTTCGCTTACTTCAGCAAATTATACATTGTTTTGCCGATTTCTGCCGGGGAGGCTGAAACAGCCATGCCAGCTTGGCGGAATGCTTTAGAGTTTGGTCTCAGCAGAGCTTTGAGAGATTGTTAAGATAATTCTAGGTAATAAAGCTTCAGGTAATGTAACGTCTAAGAAAAAAAGCTTTTTTATAATTATCACTATTAAGAGATTTTTAGTTTCTGTTATTAGTGAAAGAGTGGCAAAGCTTGCATTAATAGAATACAATATTAATTATTTAATAAAGAGATATTTATGCCAATTAAAACTATTAATGCTGATGATTTAAAGCGTTTAATTGATGAAGACGAAGTGTTAGTCATTGACGTGAGAGAACCAGCTGAGCATGCCTCGCATAATATTGAGGGAGCGAAATTGTTACCACTGGATATGATTAATAGGAAAACATTGCCCAAGTCGGCAGGTAAAAAAATAGTTATCCATTGCCATTCTGGAAACCGTAGTAGCAAAGCTTGCATGAAGTTAATTGCTGAAGATCCCGCCTTGGAATTATATAATTTGGAAGGAGGAATTGCGGCATGGAGGGCAATTGGTCATGATGTGCAATCTTCTGGGGATGTATTGTTACCTTTAGATAGGCAGGTTCAGTGTACGATTGGCTCTCTTGTGCTGGTGGGGAGTTTACTTAGCTATTTTGTAAATCCATTATTTTGTTTATTCACATCTTTTTTTGGGGCCGGGCTTATTTTTGCTGGATTGAGTGGTTTTTGTGGGTTGGCAATATTACTCTCTAAAATGCCTTGGAACCGCATTCAAAATAAGCAATGATATGTGGTTGTTAGGTCATATATTAGCATTGTTGATGGGTACTACTCTGGGATTTTTGGGAGCCGGAGGATCAATTTTTACTGTGCCAATTTTGGTGTATATATTAGGAATTAATCCTATTTTAGCGATGAGCTATTCTTTAGTGGTAGTCGGAGTAGCTGCCTTTGTGGGTGCACTGCAATATTGGTACAAGAAACAAATTCATTTTACTGTGGCTGCGATCTTCGCTTTGCCATCTATGGCTTCTGTTTTTCTGACTAGAAGATTTATCATGCCTAATATGCCAGAATATATTATGAGCATAGAAAAAGATGTTTTTGCTATGCTGTTATTTGCACTTTTGATGATGATTACCGCAATATTGATGCTTCGGCCGATAAAGCTATCTGCTAATGCTATGCATAATGTGGTGAGTATAAGAAACTTATTCAAAGCAGTTGTTGGTAGTGCTTTCGTTGGTTTCCTTAGCGGGTTAGTTGGGGCTGGGGGTGGTTTTATGATTATTCCAGCTTTAATCGTATTATTCGGATTAGAGATGAAAAAGGCGATTGGTACTTCTTTGTTGATTATTGCAATTAATGCATTAATAGCTGTGAGCGCTGATTTAGTCGTGGGCGTTGTGTTGGATTGGCAATTGGTGGGCGTCTTCTTAGTTTTTACTTTATTGGGTGTTTTGCTGGGTATAAAATTAGGACATAATTTTGACAGCGCAAAGTTAAAACAAATCTTTGGATTTCTTACCTTACTGCTTGGATTAGCAATTGGGGCGGTTGAAATTTATCAATTACTTAATGTATAAAGAGAGGCATTTATGCATATTAAACATTTTTTTGATGCTGATACGGCTACTTTTACCTACGTTGTAACTGATGATAGTACGAAGAAATGCGCTATTATAGATTCTGTACTGAATTACGATACGTATGCTGGTAGAACTTCTACAATCTCTGCTGATGAAGTGATCGCGTATATAGAAGCAATGGATTTAACGGTGGAATGGATTTTAGAGACGCATGTGCATGCCGACCATTTAAGTGCTTCTAGTTATCTTAAAAGTAAATTAGGAGGCAAAATTTCTATCGGCGAAGATATCAAAAAGGTATTAAGTTTTTGGGTGCCGTTGTTTAATACAGAGCGTGATACTCCTTTAGATGCCAGAAAATTTGATCATTTATTTCAGGATAATGAGAGGTTTTTTATTGGTTCGATAGAGGTTAAAGTTATGCATACACCAGGTCATACACCTGCTTGCGTTAGCTATTTAATAGGTGATGCTGTGTTTGTGGGCGATACTATTTTTATGCCATATGTGGGAACTGCTCGGACTGATTTTCCTGGAGGTAGTGCTAAAGCGATGTATAGATCAATCCAGAAACTATTATCATTGCCAAATGATACTCGTATTTTCACATGTCATGATTATCCTTTGGAAAATATGCAGCCAGGGTTTATGTCAACCGTTGCTGAGCAAAAAAGGGATAATATAATGGTTCGTGATGGCGTTAATGAAGAGCAGTATATTGCTGCGCGTAATAAGAAAGATGAAGGCAAGGCTGTACCTAAGTTGTTATTACCATCTCTTCAAGTTAATCTCCGTGCTGGAGAGTTTGGTGATGCAGAGAGTAATGGGGTGAGTTTTATAAAGATTCCATTGAACAAGATATAAAAAAAGGGCTAGCTATAAAATAGCTAGCCCTTTTTTAGTTTGTATGTAATTTACTTCAGCAAATTATACATTGTTTTGCCGATTTCTGCCGGGGATGCTGAAACAGCGATGCCAGCTTGGCGGAAGGCTTCTAGTTTAGTCTCAGCGGAGCCACAGTCGCCAGAAATAATCGCACCAGCATGACCCATTCTTTTTCCTTTCGGAGCAGTAACGCCAGCAATAAAGCCAACAACTGGTTTCTTAATTTTAGAATGTTTTAGGAAATATGCAGCTTCCTCTTCTGCGCCGCCGCCAATTTCACCAATCATGATAATTGCTTTAGTTTCGTCATCTCTTAGGAACATATCTAGGCAATCGATGAAGTTTGTGCCATTGACTGGATCGCCACCAATACCGATGCAAGTAGATTGTCCTAAGCCTACAGCTGTAGTTTGCGCCACTGCTTCATAGGTTAGAGTACCAGAACGGGATACGATGCCAATGCTGCCTCTTTGATGAATATGCCCAGGCATGATGCCTATTTTACATTCACCAGGTGTGATAACACCAGGGCAATTTGGGCCGATTAGGCGAGTGCCTGAGCCTACTAATGCGCGTTTAACCCTTACCATGTCAAGTACAGGAATACCTTCTGTAATACAAACTACAAGTTCAATCTTTGCATCGATTGCTTCTAAAATTGAATCAGCAGCAAATGGAGGTGGAACATAGATAACACTGGCATTAGCCCCCGTTTTTGCTACTGCTTCTTCTACAGTATCATATACTGGTAAGTCTAGATGTGTTTTTCCGCCTTTTCCGGGCGTAACACCGCCAACCATTTTTGTACCATAAGCTATCGCTTGTTCTGAGTGGAAAGTGCCTTGGGATCCTGTGAATCCTTGACAAATAACGCGGGTGTTTTTATTTACTAATACTGCCATATTTCTTACCTTGTCGCTTCAACGATTTTTTGTGCTGCATCTGCTAGATCATCAGCTGCTATAATTTTTAAACCTGAATTTGCTAGAATTTCTTTGCCTAGTTCAAAATTTGTACCAGCAAGTCTAACCACTAAAGGTATATTCAGCTGTACATCTTTTGCTGCTGCAATGATGCCTTCAGCGATGATGTCACAGCGCATAATTCCACCAAAAATATTGACTAAAATACCTTCAACGCTAGGATCCGATAAGATGATTTTGAATGCCTCGGTTACTCTTTCACGATCAGCGCCACCACCAACATCTAGGAAGTTTGCAGGCTCTGCTCCATATAATTTAATGATATCCATAGTAGCCATAGCAAGGCCAGCACCATTGACCATACAACCAATTTTACCATCCATTTTTACATAGCTTAGGCTAGATTGTGCAGCGCGTAGTTCAAGAGCTTCTTCTTCGCTCTCATCACGAAGAGCTAGGATATCTGGATGTTTGAACATTGCATTATCATCAAAATTGATTTTAGCATCAAGCGCGATTAAATCCCCTTTTGTTGTTACTACTAATGGATTGATCTCAATCTGACTCGCATCAGTTGCCATAAAAGCTTTATAAGTAGCTTCAACAGTTTTCATCATAGTTTTAGCCAGGTCGCCAGTAAAACCAAGAGCAAAAGTTATTTTGCGACAATGAAATGGTTGCACCCCAGTTGCAGGATCGACTGATACTTTGATAATTTTTTCAGGAGATTCCTTAGCGACTTCCTCAATATCAACACCACCCTCTGTTGAAGCCATGAACGTTACGCAGCTGTTGTCTCTATCGAGCGCGGCGCTAAAGTAATATTCTTTCTCAATATCACAGCCAGCCTCGACATAAATGCGTTGTACTTTCTGACCTTCCGGCCCTGTTTGATGAGTTACTAAGCGCATTCCCCACATATTATGCGCTGCACGTTTCGCTGTTTCTTTATCCATTACAACTTTAACGCCACCAGCTTTGCCACGCCCACCAGCGTGAATCTGTGCTTTGACGACATAAATTGATGTGTTTAAGCTATCAATCATGTCATCGATGTCGTTAGCTTCCAAGGCTACCACTCCGCTAGAAGTTGGTACACCGTATTTTCTTAAAATTTCTTTGGCTTGATATTCGTGAATATTCATTAGTAACTATGTATTTATATTAACTCTGCTAGATTCTATACTATATCATCAGATTTGGCTAGAGTCTTTTGAGTAAAAATAATTATATTACTGGATTTGAGGGGGGCGTAAATACCCCTCGATAAAAAGAGTATAGGTGAGGTTAATGCTACTTCTCACCCAATGATTTAAACGCAGTGTCAGTAATAGGGTCAAGCATATAGCGTAGCAGAGTACGCGTGCCAGTAATGATTTGAACTTCTACTTGCATACCTGGATGAAGCTCTAAATTACGCGCTTTTGCAACTTCGTTAAATTCATCCATATCGATCTCAACTCGTCCAGCGTAATAAGTTGGGTCACCACCCATAGCCCCGCCACGCTCATCTGTCAGGATATCTGGCGACAGTGCAACTAGAGTGCCGTTAAAAGTTGGAGTGGTACGAGATTTAAAGGCGCTGAAACGTATTTTTGTTTTCAAACCAACATGAACAGAGGCGATGTTTTTCGTTGGAATCTTAACTTCTACTACTAGAAAATCTTTCTCAGGAGAGACTTCAGCAATGGGTTGCTGAGCTGGAATTTGCATTCCTATTGTATGGAATTTAAGCACATTGACAATGCCATCTACTGGCGCAGTGATGATTGCGCGATCAAAAGCATCTTTGGATTGCAAATAACGCCCATAAACATCTGGTAATTGTGTTTGTACATCTTTTAATTCCGATAACACCTTGGTTAAAGAGTCGCTTTTAACATTCAATATTTCGATTTCAAGTCTACTAATATCTTGATTGATTCTTGCAATGTTAATATCACAATTAGTGACTCTGCTTTCTAAATCGGCTTCTCTAACTTCTATTTCCATTAAAGCTGTTTTGGAAACAAAACCTTTTTTAAATAGTTCTTTTGCAGCTTTTAGCCTATCTTTAGTACTGACATAATTCTTAGTTAAAGAAATTTTATTCGCTTCTTCGCCTTCTATTTGTTTGCGTGATTGCAAAATCTGTTGTTCTCTAGATGAAATTGCTCCCTTAATTGTCTCACGTCTAGAAACAAAAAGATTGTCTTGGGTGTCACGTATTTTCTTTACTTCGAGGTCATCCTTTTGAGCAAGGAGTTCTTCTGGCATTTTTATTTCTTCATCGCCATCGCGTTCGGCTATTAATCTAGCTTGATTCATCAGTAGAGTACGATATTGATTTAAAAAAGTTTCATACTGAGCTTTAAAGGCTACATCATCAAGAGCTACGATTGGATCACCTTCGTTTACATGTTCACCTTGCTTAACATAAATAGCCTTTAAAATGCCGCCTTGGGGGTGATTTAGGATCTTTCTGTTAGAGCTAGAAACTAAGGTGCCGATAGCTACTTCGCCGCTGTCTAGAGGTGCTAATCCTGCCCATAATCCACCAAAGATAAAAAAGCCAATAATTACGTAAGAGCCAAATAGAATAGGGGTTCTTGCCGTTTGAATTACATCATTACGATCAGGGTCATTTGGATTAACAGCAAGATTCATGAATCTATCAACTAAAATTACGCCTTCCCCAATGGCTTTACTTATAAATTTCATCACTTTTTCTGTGATTTCTTGACGTTTCGTCAGTGGCTGTTTTTGTTTTTGAGCCATTGCAGCAAGCATTTTTAAAATCTCAGGATTCATTTGACCTTTAGGAGCTTCTGGTGTTTTTTTATCAGACATTATTTACCTGCTGCTTTATTTAACTGAGTTGTATCATTAATATGCATGGTTCCGGTTTTGGTTGTTTCAACTCGACCATAAATTTCTTCTTTAGTGCCAAAAGCGCTTACTTGACCATTTTGCATGATTAAAACCTTATCTACTACAGATAAAATAGAAGGTCTGTGTGAAATCACTACAACTGCAATGCCTTTGCTTTTTGCCTCAACTAATGCTTTGGATAAAGCCATTTCACCAGCTTCATCAAGGTTAGCATTGGGTTCATCAAGAATAATTAATTTTGGATCGCCATAGAAAGCACGCGCAAGGGCAAGTCTTTGTCTTTGACCGCCGGAAAGGTTAGAGCCGGCAATACCAATATCTGAATCATATCCTTCTGGAAATTTTAAGATCATTTCGTGGGCACCAGCCATTCTTGCAGCTGCGATTACTTTATCTGGATCTATTTCTGTAGACATACGAGCAATATTTTGCTTAATCGAGCCACTAAATAATTCAATGCCTTGAGGAACGTAGCCAATATGTTTACCAAAATCTTCCCTGTTCCAGCGATAAATCTCACCACCATCGAGGCGTACATGTCCAGATGAAGCTTTCCATACACCGGTCATAATTTTTGCCAAAGTGGATTTACCAGTAGCGCTTGGTCCAATAATAGCAATTAACTGTCCGGGTTCTACAGCAAAAGATACATCTTTTAACACATAGTTTGGTAGATTATCTGGATTCTTTTGAGCGGTAGGAAAGGCATAATATAAATTCTCAACGGTGAGTTTTCCAAGCACATCAGGGATAGCCATCGCATCATCTCTTAAAGAGCCGGTTTTAAAAGCATTCTGAATATTTTTATACGATTTCATTGCGGAGCTAATGCTTTTCCATAATTCAATCGCATTATCAAATGGTGCAAGAGCGCGTCCAACAAGAATAGAGCTCATAATCATTCCCCCGGAAGTCATGTCTCTACCACTGGTGCTTACCACCACATATGCCCCAAGGCCAGTTACAGCCATTTGCATAATATTACGGATAAAACGTGAGGAATTGGCAATGATGCCGTTACGATAGCTGGCAAGTGATTGTTTAGCCAAAGCCTTTTTATTAAATTGATGCCAGTTCGCAGCAACATTTTTCATCATACCCATGGCTTCAACTGCTTCAGCATTCCTAGTAGCAACTTCTGCCTGATTCATGCTTTTTATAGAATAATCAGTTGCTTCACCTAGAGTTTTATTGGTTGCCGCAGCATTAATGAAAGCTGTTGATACGATAATAAAACCGCCAACAATTGTTAAAATTCCCATATAAGGATGGATCATGAAAAGTACAATAATGTAAGCAATACTCCATGGTGCATCGAATAATGTATTGATACCAGTACTGGTAAGGAAAGTCTTAACGGTTTGAAAGTCTCGCAGTAATTGGCTAGCGCTTGTTCCTTGCTTCGCAGCAGCTGAGGATACAGCATGAGAAAACAATACTGGCGATAAATTATTATCAAGCCATTCCCCAACCCTGATCAAAGTGAATGAACGTGCTATTTGAAGTAATGTATAAACTAAATAAATCGTAGCAACAATTAAAGATAAAAAGAATAAGGTGCCTAAATTACCGCTACCAAGCACTCTATCAAGTACTTGCAGGGAATATAAAGGTGTTAAAATCATTGCAAGATTGATGCCTAAAGCAAATACAAATACAATTTTTAAAGCCGGTTTGCATTTCTCTAAAGCTTCATCAAAAGGATTCAGCTTATGTATACTAGGACTTTCGTTTTTTTTAGGCTGCATAGAATCTTAACCTTAACTAAATTTGATATCTATTATATTAACAAAAAATAACTGATTATGCAAGTGTTTTTACATTAAAAGTTGAAAAATTTATATTTAATCTGATTGTAATACGCTTGGTCATATAAAAAAAGTTAATTCGTTAATGAATGATTGCTTATAATCTTAATTTCTTATTTTTCAAGCTTTAATGACACTAATGACACTGTAGTTTTGAAAAGGCAAAATCATTGCCCATCCAGCGAAGGCGGGAGTACACTTCTAAGTAATTCTGAATTTAATTAGGATCAATTTCCTTTTCTTGATCCCGGATAAGTAGCTTTGTTTCATGGATACCATCATTACGAGGAGGCCCCAAGGCCGACGTCGTTATCCAGAAGAAATAAAAAACTGGATTGCCGCGTCGATCTACAAATCTCCTCGCAATGACTGAAACAGAACCTTTAGAAGCCCATACCGCCCATACCGCCCATTCCATCCATTCCTGGATGCATGGCCGGAGCAGATTTTTCTGCTGGCTCATCAGTAATGATTGCTTCAGTAGTAATGATCAAAGATGCGACAGAAGCAGCATCTTGAAGAGCTGTACGTACTACTTTAGTTGGATCGATAATACCGGCTTTGAACATATCGGTATATTCCATCAATTGAGCATTAAAACCATAGCTGGTATCTTTGCTTTCTGACAATTTACCAACTACAATAGCGCCATCAATACCAGCATTTTCTACGATCTGACGAACAGGAGCTTGAAGAGCGCGTTTTACGATATTTACTCCCGCTTGTTGATCCTCATTAGCACATTTGATGCTATCTAAGCTTCTTGCAGCATAGAATAAAGTTACGCCACCACCAGCAACGATTCCTTCTTCTACCGCCGCTCTGGTAGCATGCAAAGCATCATGAACGCGATCTTTACGTTCTTTTACTTCAACTTCAGTAGCGCCACCAACTTTAAGCACAGCAACACCGCCTGATAACTTTGCTAATCTTTCGTTTAGCTTTTCTTTATCATAATCTGATGATGTATCGGCCACTTGATGACGAATTTGATTGCAACGAGCATCAATATCAGCTTTAGAGCCAGCGCCATCGATAATAGTTGTAGCATCTTTGGTGATCACTATTTTTTTAGCACGACCAAGCATAGAAATATCTACATTTTCTAGCTTCATACCAAGATCATCGCTGATTAATTGGCCAGCAGTTAAAATAGTAATATCTTCTAGCATTGCTTTTCTTCTATCGCCAAAACCAGGAGCTTTAACGGCAGCAACTTTTAAACCACCGCGTAATTTATTAACCACTAAAGTAGCCAGCGCTTCACCTTCTACATCTTCAGCGATAATCAGTAATGGACGAGAAGATTGCACAACGGCTTCAAGCAATGGAAGCATTGGTTGCAGGCCTGATAGCTTTTTCTCGAAAATCAAAATATATGGATTTTCAAGTTCGGTGATCATTTTTTCTGAATTAGTTACAAAATAAGGAGATAGATATCCACGATCAAACATCATACCTTCAACTACGTCAACTTCGAAAGCGTCAGTTTTTGCTTCTTCAACAGTAATGACGCCTTCTTTACCTACTCTTTCCATTGCTTCTGCGATTTTATCGCCAATTTCTTTATCGCCATTAGCAGAAATAGTACCTACTTGTGCGATTTCAGCCTGACTAGATATTTTTTTACTTACGCTTTTAACATGGGTAAGAACTGCTTCTACTGCCATATCAATACCACGTTTGATATCCATAGGATTAAGACCAGCCACCACGCTTTTATGCCCCTCTCTTGCAATCGCTTGTGTTAAGACAGTGGCGGTAGTAGTACCATCACCAGCAACATCGGCAGTTTTACTAGCAACGGATTTTACTAATTGAGCGCCTAGATTCATTTTTTTATTTTTAAGCTCAATAGCTTTTGCTACTGTAACACCATCTTTCGTCACTCTTGGTGCGCCAAAAGATTGTTCGATAGCAACATTACGCCCCTTAGGGCCCAGAGTTACTTTTACAGTATTTGCAAGAAGATCAACTCCTCTCAAGATTTCTTCACGCGCTTCAACGCCATGATTAATAATTTTAGCCATATTTTTTCTCCAAATTACTTCTTAATGATTCCCATGATGTCTGACTCTTTCATTACTACAAGGCTAGAGCCATTGATTTTAACTTCAGTGCCAGCCCATTTGCCATATAATACGATATCGCCCACTTTAACTTCTAGCGCCACAAGATCACCATTTTCTTTACGGGTTCCTTGGCCTACGGCAATGACTTTGCCTTCTAATGGCTTTTCTTTAGCGCTATCTGGAATGATGATCCCACCAGCTGTTTTTTCTTCTTGCTGCAATGGCTCTACCGCCACGCGATCATATAAAGGTTGAAAACTCATTGTAACCCTCCTTGTAAGGTTTGATTGTTAATTGATATAGTCTTTTGATTTAAACTTGCCTCGCCTAAATTTGCTGCTCACGTATTAATATACGCATCGCAGCTTCACGCCTAGAGGCAAATTAAACTGAAAAGACTAGAATATCTTAAGCATTAACGCTATGAGCTACATATATGATCTATATCCAATAGTTCAAGATAGAGTCTTCAAAAAATCTGCAAAAAAAATTATTATAAAAAATTGAATATTATGCTTGCAAATGTGCGATCTTTTTTGTATCTTGCTTTTTCATGGTGCGCGGGTGTAGCTCAGGGGTAGAGCGCTACCTTGCCAAGGTCGAAGTCGTGAGTTCAAATCTCATCACCCGCTCCATTCTTCAAAATCATTCCCACAATTATTAGTTCTTAAAAATAAAATAGAAAAAGCTTAATAGCTAGCGCTCGTCGCCAGCGAGGAGTTTTCGCTCCGTGGCAATCCAGGTTTTTGTTTTTTACTGGATCACGACGTCGGCCTTAGGGCCTCCTCGTGATGACGTTTGCCTCGCCTGTGATGAGGTAGGTTATGAAAGTGCTGTTAGAGCATGATGACTATAAGACCATAATCTTCAAGGCGTCGTTAGTTGCTGTTAATTTAATTCCACCACCGCTTAAAATTTGCCCAGCAAGAATGAGTTTTGCTAATTCATTTTGGAGTTCTCGTTGGATCACCCTTTTGAGTGGGCGAGCGCCATATATAGGATCATAACCTTTATCAGAGAGCAGGTCTAATGCGCCTTGGTCATAAGTGATATGGATGTTTTGCTGCTTTAGATTTTCTTCTAAAATTTTCAGCTGAATCTTCACGATCTGGCTCATATCAGCACGGCTTAATCTATGGAAGAGGATTATTTCATCTAAACGATTCAAAAATTCTGGACGGAAATGCGAGCGAACACGATCCATCACTAATGCCCTTGTGGCTTCTGATTCTTCTGTTTCAGCTGATAGTACTTCTGACCCTAGGTTAGAGGTTAGGATGATAATAGTATTTTTAAAATCCACCGTTTTACCTTGGCTATCGGTCAGGTGGCCTTCGTCTAATACTTGCAGTAAGACGTTAAAGATGTCTGGATGGGCTTTTTCCACCTCATCAAATAATATGACTTGATATGGGCGGCGTCTTACTGCCTCAGTTAAAGCTCCGCCTTGTTCGTAGCCAACATATCCTGGAGGGGCGCCAATTAGACGTGCGACTGAATGTTTTTCCATATATTCCGACATATCAATACGTAGCATCGCGCTGCGATCATCGAATAAAAATTCGGCTAAAGCTTTGGTGAGCTCGGTTTTACCAACGCCAGTAGGACCAAGGAAAAGGAATGAACCAAGCGGACGGTTTTGATCTTGCAATCCAGCACGTGAACGGCGTACTGCATCGCTCATCGCCGCGATGGCGTCTTTTTGTCCAATAACACTCTCACCAATTTTTTGCTCCATTGAGAGTAGTTTTTGGCGCTCACTTGTTAGCATTTTATCAATCGGTATACCTGTGATGCGTGAGACAACAAGCGCGATATCTTCTTCACTTACACATTCTTTGAGTAAATCTTGCGGAGCTCCCGCATCAGATGCAGCAAGTTTATTCATGAGGTCAGGAATGATGCCATATTTTAATTCACCAGCGCGCCCTAGATTTGCTTCTCGCTCAGCTTTTTCAAGTTCAATTTTAGCGCGATCTAGCTCTTCTTTGAGTTGCCTGCTTGCATGCATTTGGGCTTTATCGGCATTCCAGCTGCTTGATAGATCATGCGCTTTGGATTCTAGAGTGCTAAGTTCACTGGCTAGGTCGCTGAGGCGTTTTTTTGACGCTTCATCAGGCTCTTTCTTCAAAGCTTCCTGTTCGATTTTCATTTGGATGATTTTGCGGTCCAGCTCGTCTAGCTCTTCTGGTTTACTGGCTAGCTCGATTTTAAGGCGGCTTGCTGCTTCATCTAGTAAATCAATCGCTTTATCTGGCAGAAATCGATCGGTGATATAACGATTAGATAGAGTAGCGGCGGCAACGATAGCATTGTCGCTAATGCGCACGCCATGATGCATTTCGTAGCGCTCTTTAATACCGCGCAGGATCGAGATAGTATCTGGTACTGTTGGCTCGCTAACAAAAACAGGCTGGAAGCGACGAGCAAGGGCGGCATCTTTTTCGATATATTTACGATATTCTTCGAGGGTGGTAGCGCCAATACAATGAAGCTCCCCACGTGCGAGCATCGGTTTTAAGAGATTGGATGCATCCATGGCGCCATCGGTTTTGCCGGCGCCTACTAGAGTGTGAATCTCATCGATGAAGAGGATTATTTGTCCGTCAGAATCTTTAATCTCAGCGAGCACAGCTTTAAGGCGCTCTTCAAATTCACCACGATATTTAGCGCCGGCAATGAGGGCGCCCATATCTAGTTCGAAGACTTTATTATTGGCTAGAGATTCCGGAACATCGCCGGCAATTACTCTTTGAGCCAATCCTTCAACGATAGCAGTTTTACCAACACCTGGTTCGCCAATTAAAACGGGGTTGTTTTTCGAGCGACGTGATAGAACTTGAATCGCGCGGCGGATTTCTTCATCGCGCCCGATAACTGGGTCAAGCTTGCCTAAGGACGCTAGTTCCGTGACGTCGCGGCCATATTTTTTTAAAGCATCATACCCGCTCTCAGCTGATTCACTATCCGCCGTGCGCCCTTTACGCATTAGGGCAATAGCAGCGGAGATTTTTTGCTTACTTAAAGAGCCGTCAGTAAAAATTTTGGCAATTATTTTATCTTCAAGCAAAGCTTCAAGAATTTTTTCGATTGTGATGAAACTATCGCCGGCATCTTTCGCTAAGCCATTAGCTTTTTCTAAAACCTTTAACGCTTCGCTGCTGAAATAAACCTGTCCACCACCGCTGACTTGTACTTTTGGTAAGCGCTCTAGCTCTTGCTGTGTCGTTTGGGTGATGTATCCGATATTACCTTTGGCGGAATTGATGATGCTGGCTGTGATATTATCTTCATCTTTAAGAAGCGCTGATAGAATATGAAGAGGCATAATTTGCTGATGATCTAAACTTGCAGTAAGGCCTTGAGCTGCGCCTATTA
>CAYTBU010000002.1:0-16020 GCA_964436105.1 uncultured Rickettsiaceae bacterium
ACCCCCATTGAAATTGAATCAGCAATACTCTCACAAAATAGAGATTATCCGGCGGGTCAAATAAAAACAGATTCACGTGATTTTATATTAAAGCTACAAGCATCATTGAAGACAGAAAAAGAATTCGCTAAAATTATTGTCAAAAGCTCCCCAAGTCTTACTAGGCTTGAAGATGTAGCGAAAGTCACCTTAAGCCCTGAAGACTCGAGCACAATATTGCGTTATAATGGCAATAAAGGTATCGCAATAGGATTAATAAAAGAATCTAGCTCTAACTTAATTTCTCTATCCCATGATGTTAGAGCTGCCCTGCCCTCATTACAAAAAAGCTTACCGGCTGGCGTCAAGCTCACTATTGCTTTTGATCAATCAACATCAGTTGAGGCATCTATAGATTCGGTCTATTCAACTATTTTTGAAGCCTTGCTCTTAGTAATATTAATAGTTTATTTATTCTTACAATCGGCACGCATCACTATCATTCCTTTTGTAACCATACCCATTTCATTAATAGGCACTTTCGCTTTTATGAAGCTACTTGGGTTTTCAATTAATACTTTTACTTTACTAGCGATGATACTAGCAATTGGCCTTGTAGTCGACGATGCGATCGTGATGCTCGAGAATATTTTTAGGCATCATGAAGAAGGGCAATCTCCAAAAGAAGCAGCACTATCTGGCGTTAATGAAATAGGTTTTGCTATCATCGCGATGACCATTACTTTAGTCGCGGTCTTCTTGCCCATTGGTTTTATTCAAGGATTTCTTGGTAAACTCTTCATCGAATTCGCCTGGACCTTGGCATTTTGCGTTCTAGTCTCTGGCTTTGTTGCCCTAACTTTAACGCCAATGATGGCAAGTCTGATGCTAGGCAGGAAAACATCCGCCCCACCGAAAATATTAGTAAAATTCCAACATTGGCTAGAGCGTATCACAGAATTATATAGCTTCTATCTTCAATGGTTGTTTGAACATAAAAGAATATTTTGGCTAGTTTGCGGCGGATCAATCGCTGTTTTAGTCTTAAGCTTCATCTTAGTAAACAAAGCCTTCGCCCCAGAAGAAGATGATGGCTTTTTACAGATAGTTGCTACTGGCCCTGAAGGATCAAATATAAAACATAGTTTTAAAGTAATAGAAGAAATAGAAGGGATATTAAGTACCACCCCTAATGTCTTTGGATATTTTACCATCACAAACCCTGATAGCGCTTTTGCTTTTGTGCCCCTAATACCTTGGGAAAAACGCAACAAATCTCAAAAACAAATCCAAGGAGATCTCAATAAACAATTATTTAATATTCCGGGAATGTCTGTTTTTGCTATCGCTCCAAGATCTCTTGCTAGTGGCAATGCAAAAAAGGCGATTGAATTTTATATTACCAGCAACAACAGCGAGTGGAAAGAACTTGATGAAGCATCAGAAAAACTACTTAAAGCAATGAAATTAAGCCCTATATTTCAAGACGTGGAGCGCGATTTAAAAATCTCTACCCCCACCATTAATCTTGAAGTGGACCGAGACAAATCATACCTTTATGGCGCCCCATTAAATGACATCGGACGTACGATTCAATATTTAATCGGCGGCAAACAAATCGGTTATTTTACTATGGGTAATGATAATTACAATGTAACATTACGTTTTCCTATAGAGGATCGTAGTAACATTAGCGATTTAAACAAAATCTATATCAAAAACCATAATGGTGTGATGCTTAACCTAAGCTCTGTTGTTGATATTAAGGAATCAATCTCAATCAAATCATATAACCATTATAATGGCACAAAATCAGTTACTATATCAGCGGAACTTGGGCCGAATAATAAAATTAATAATGCGATTGATTTCATTACTAATTGGTATCAAAATAATCTAGATAATAATAAAATGAATATTGGCTTTCTTGGCGAAATAAAAAGAATGAATGAAGCAAATAGTAATATTCTATCTACCTTCCTACTAGCACTAATCTTTATCTATCTAATATTATCAGCGCAATTTGAGTCTTTTAAAGATCCGCTGATAATACTTATGGCCGTACCATTTTCGATTACTGGAGCGGTCTTTACTTTACTGATTTGCGGTAATAGTATCAATTTATACAGTAACATTGGCCTAGTCACGCTCATCGGGCTTGTAACAAAAAACTCTATTATGATTGTGGAATTTGCGAACCAACTGCATGAGCAAGGCAAGAATGTATATGATGCAATCACTTATTCAGCAAAAATACGCTTACGTCCTATATTAATGACTTCTGCCGCGACTATTTGTGGGGCAATACCGCTGATTTTACGCACAGGTGCGGGAGCAGAGTCTTGCCACTCTATTGGGCTCGTAATTGTTGGCGGTATGACACTTGGCACCCTATTTACTCTATTTGTGATACCAATATTATATAATAGGTTTAAAACATGATAATACTCGGTATTGATCCAGCAATTTCTCATATCGGTTGGGGTATAATAACGTCTATTGGCAGCGGTATTAAATATATCGCTAGTGGTGTTATTGATACTAAAGCGAGTGATGAATTACCAAAGCGCCTAGCATTAATATCCTACAAAATTGAAGCGATTATCGATGAGTTCAAACCAGATATTATCGCCATGGAAGAAGTATTCATTAATAAAAATCCTCTGTCATCACTTAAACTGAGCCATGCTCGGGGAGCAATTATGGCAATGGTTGGAAGAAGCAATATCCCAATGGAAGAATATGCACCAAATAAAGTTAAGAAAACATTGGTTGGAGCCGGCCGCGCTGAAAAAGAGCAAGTCTTACATATGATCAATATAATAATGCCAACAGCTAAGATTAAAAAATTCGATGAATCAGACGCCCTAGCCGTTGCATATACTTGCTCGGTATATGCAAACCATAGAAAACTCTCTTCTAAATGATTGTGATATATTCGCTATAGTCACTCATAGTGATTAAGCCACACTAAGCATAAAATACTATAACTATTCATTTATATGCCTTATAGTAATGATAATAATATAAAAAAATAATTATTATGGAACATCCCTTATGGATGTGGGCGTCATTTCTCATCCTAATCTCGATTTTATTAGCTCTAGATTTAGGGATATGGCATAAAACGCAAAAAACCATTACCATCTCCGAAAGCTTGAAAATGAGTATGTTCTACATTGCGCTAGCGCTGCTTTTTGGTCTATGGATTAATTATAGCCTAGGGCATGAAAGCGCTGTGCTTTATCTGACCGCATTTTTAGTAGAAAAATCTTTGGCTTTAGATAATATTTTTGTAATATCGATGATTTTCTCTTTCTTTGCCATACCATTAAAATACCAACATCGGGTATTATTCTACGGCATAATCGGCGTAATTGTAATGCGCACCATAATGATTCTAATTGGTGCAAAATTAATACATGAATTTGCATGGCTATTATATATTTTCTCAGCCTTTCTCATTATCACTGGTATTAAAATGCTAGTCTTTATGCATAAAAAATTTGATATACAGAATAATTTTTTCTTCCAATTTTTAACTAAACATCTAAGCATCACAAAAGAACTAAATGGTGAGAATTTTTTTATCACTCAAAAAGATGTTGATGGAAAATCCAAGCTATTGGTCACCCCATTATTTATAGCGTTAATAATGATTGAAATAATAGATTTAATCTTTGCCATTGATAGCATTCCCGCGGTCTTTGCAATAACCACTGATGCATATATTGTATACACAAGTAACATATTTGCCATATTAGGACTAAGAGCCCTTTATTTCGCTCTTTCAGCCGTTATCGCAAAGTTTACTTATATAAAACACGCCCTAGCGCTAATTTTAATTTTTATTGGCAGCAAAATATTTATTTTAGATATATTAGGTATGGAAAAAATACCAGTCTTAATCTCTTTAACTATCACAACTTTTTTACTAATTGGAGGAATTCTATTTTCTTTATATAAAAATTATAATAGTAACCTTACATAATCTCTAGAGTATCTCCAGTAAGCTTCATTTCATATAGTTCAAATAATTTTTTAGCTTCTACACCATTGTGAATATCCCAATCTGTAAAACACTCAGGCCTTGAAAATTTTGCAGATGTTAACTTCATCGGGTCATTTTCAGTAATAATAGTGTTACTATCCGCCTCAGTTTTTAGTAATCCCTTTGGTTTCTCCCCTAGTCTATTGCAAATATTTGGATTACACCCCTTATCTAATAAAAACTTAATTACTTTTATATGATTATGTTGTGCAGCTAAATGTAGAGCAGTATTACCGTCTTCATCAGTCTCATCAATATTTGTTATTTTATGTAATACATCTTTTAAATTATGATCAGACCCAGCTTGTGCGGCCCAGAACCAATATTTCGCCACCGTCAATCCATAGATCTTATCTTCTACCGGCTTATCTTCTATTGGAGATATTTTATACGACTTAAAACAACCTAAGAAAAATCTAAACATAATATAACCGTATGATAATCTATTATGCAGGCATAATAAAAAGTTATATTAAATAAACAAGTTTTTTATTAAGGATGTTTCTCAGATTATAAGCCAGTCGAACCAAAGCCTCCTGATCCTCTATCTGTAGAATCAAGGCTACTTACTTCTTCGATTTGTAATTGTTCATATTTTGCAATAACCATCTGCGCAATACGCATACCACGCTGTATCACAAAATCTTCTTTACCGTGATTAATAAGAATAACTTTAATCTCACCACGATAATCACTATCAATAGTACCAGGAGTATTTAAAACCGTAACACAATTTTTTGCAGCAAGACCTGAGCGCGGGCGTATTTGAGCCTCATACATTAAAGGAAGCGCAATAGCAAAACCTGTTGGCACCAAAACACGCTCACCAGCTTTTATAATAATATTTTCTTCTATTGCGGCAACTAAATCCATACCCGCGCTACCTTGCGTAGCGTAAAAAGGTACGTCTAAACCAATTGCATTTTCTAATCGCTTTAATTTAAGAGAGATTGTCATAATAAACCTTTGAAGAAAAGATGGCGGGAGTGACGGGACTCGAACCCGCGGCCTTCTGCGTGACAGGCAGACGCTCTAACCAACTGAGCTACACCCCCAATGTGTAGGGTCGCATTCTATACTATATTTTAGCCTGGGGCAAGTATATTTTGGCAATTTTATCTAAAAATTTTTATTTCACATAAAGTTTCACCTTAAAAAATAAACTTGCGCTCGACTAATCTATAGTTATTAGGTAAATTAAAATAAGAAATGGACCCCAATAGGAATTACAAACAATGAAGTTACTAAAACTACTTCTTATTTTTTGCATTACCACTGCCGCTTATGCTTCAAACCAACAAACATCCGCACCTCTGGATAATATGGTTCTAGTTGAAAATAACGAATGCGGAGAGCTACCAGATAAAGATACTTTAATTGGTGGGTGGTATTCTTGGGCGCCTTACCAATTTAGCGAAGCAAGGGAAGGAGGATCTAAATTAGTTGGTATGGATATTTGGCTAGTAAAATATTTAGCCTCTAAAGTGAAAGTTGATATTATGTATCAAGAAATATCCTGGGGCCAACATCAATTAGATTTAATTAAAGGAGATCGAGATATTGCATCAGGGGCTACTTACTCTACCGAAAGAGCTAAATATGCTTATTTCTCTATTCCATACCGTTTTGAAGAAGATTCAGTCTTTACTTTACGCGACTCTGCAAAAAAGTTAAACTTTGCTAATATAAAAGAATTTTTGGCACAAGCAAGATTACAAAATTATCGCCTCGGTGTAGTGGATGGGTTTGTATATGCCGCTCCAGAGATTAATGATTTTATTCAGGACAATACTAACCGTGATATCATTGTAAAATATGCCCAAGACATCCTTAGCCTTAAAGGCCTTGTCGGTGAAGAGGTGGACGGTTTTATTGCTGATAGAGTTGTAGGAGCGACTATCATATCCAACAATGGATTGGATCAAAAAGTAGAAGAAGTGCCACTTAACGTTAAAACACCAATTCATTTAATGTTTAGTAAAAAAACTGTACCGGTTGAGGTGGTAGAAAAATTTAATAATGCTATCACAATGTTTGTCGATAGCGATGAATATAAACGCATCATCAGTACTTATTTATATTCTCTACTGTTACTACAAACTATCAATGCTGATTGGTTTTATATAGTCGGGGTTATTGGCACCATAGCTTTCGCTTTATCAGGCGTTGCAATTGCGGCCAAGGAAAACGCCACTCTACTTGGAACCATGATCTTTGCTATGCTACCTTCCGTAGCTGGCGGAATGATGCGCGATATATTAATCAATCGTGATAAAATCAATATTCTAACTCACCCATCCTATCTCTATATTATCATAGTAATTGTTATAGTAGGTTTTGCTACTATTCAATTACTTGAAAGTTATAATAGAGATGCCCAAACTGATAGTGCCTTAACCAAGTTCTGGAATAATTTATTAGTCATTTGTGACTCCCTTGGACAAGCAAGTTTTATCGTCACTGGGGTCGCAATAGCCATGATGGCCCGCATTGACCCCATTGCCTTATGGGGACCGTTTTTTGCTTTCATTACTGCAAATGGTGGGGGGATATTACGCGACATTATCAAGAAAGATCGTGCCATTGATTGTATACATGGCGATATTAATGCCGAGATCTCTATAATCTGGGGATTGTTTTTTTCTTTATTTTTGTCGCTCGATGCGTATGACCCTGATCCAGACAAAATCAATTACATGGTAACCTTCACTGTATTTGGCGCTTTTGCTACGCGGCTCCTAGCCCATTATTTCAAAATTCCTAACTTAAGATTTAGGAAGGAAATTATAATCGCTAACCCTGAAGTTATTCCAGCCGTTATTGTCGAAGAGAAAAAAGAATAGGCGTAACCTCTCTAAGAAATTATACAATTGGCACAGAATGAATCAGAATCCTCACCGGTAAATTCTACTTGAATCTCAGATGATTTTCTACCCTCTGTAAAAGTATGATATGATGCGCTCACATCCCGCTCATCGCTCTCGCTACCACCGAAAAGAGTACTTAATCTTTCATCACTTACCACTCTCTCGCCAGTAAGATCCTCTAATATATCTTCTGGAGTTATACCTAAATGTTCTTTAGCCCTAGGGATACAAATAAAATCCTTCTTTAAAACACTATCGTTGATATTTTTAAGTATTGATATCTTATAGATTTTTACTAAATTTTGATCAAAATCTAATATATCAACAAGCAAATCTTGATATATATAAGCATTATTAGTACCCTCTCTAAACCAAATAACAATGTTTGAAGCTATTTCTGCATTAAATGACTTTTGTGGCACATCCTTAATGATAGCAACTGCAACATTCTTATTCCTAACATTTAACATAATAGCAACGTTAAACATAATGCTCGCTAAATCCTCATGTTCATGACCATTCACACCTATTTTCTGATGAGCACAGCAGGCTAAATAATATGCAGCATCAGCAATACCAGCCGTGAAACAAAATAAAAATTTTAATGGCATTTGATTAATGATTTCAGCACTTTGCTCTGTTTGACTTTTAAACTCTGTGATAGTTGCATTAAATACTACTGATGCATGAAATTTGTTATTCAAGTAATCTTTTATTTTAGACATATATGGCTCCATTTAACTATATAGAAACCATTATAATAGCTGTAAATATTTATCACAATATACTTATACCACTTTTCAGTGCTTAATGAGCACTAGGAGAACAAGAATCGAGGGGGTGTTACGCCTATATTAATAGGTGAGCCGCGCAAGTAAGCGTAGTCGGGCAAAGTGGGCATTAGCAATGGGAAGTGGATTATCGCAGCAGTTCTTTGGCCGCCTCTCTTGCAACATCAGTGATGCTCTCACCCGAAATCATCCGAGCAATTTCTTCCAATTTTTCTTCACCAGAAAGATGTTTGGCGTTACTAAAAGTATTATTATCTTTATGACTTTTGAAAACAAAAATATGATTATCCGCTTTGCCAGCAACTTGTGGCTGATGGGTGATAACAATTACTTGCGATGCTTTGCCTATAAACTTAAGTCTCTCACCCACAGCATCAGCAACCATACCACCAATACCGGTATCTACTTCATCAAAAATAATTGTTGGTTTAGTGAATTTATCAAATAATGCTACTTTAATTGCCAGCATAAATCTCGATAGCTCGCCACCAGACGCAATTTTCTCGATCGGCGCTGCAGCTGTTCCGGGATTAGTAGAAGCAATAAACCTCACCCCATCCAACCCAGAGCTCAGGGCTTTATCCAAAGATAGATTTTGAAACTCAATTTTAAAAATAGCACCACCCATTTTAAGATACCCAAGCTCACCAGCTATTTTCTCTTCTAATGCTAGCGCCACACTCTTACGCTCGCTAGATAATTTGGCTGCTAACGAAGCATATTCTTTACTGAGGCGAACAATATCTTCTTTAAGATTTTCTTCTGCGATAATTTTACTTTGCAAAGCCGCCAAATCCGCCGCAGAGGCTTTAAAAAAACTCGGTATTGCATCAGGAGCAATATTATGTTTACGAGCAATAGCACGAATGGCAAACAGCCTTTCTTCAACCGCATCTACATCAATAAATTCATCATCTCTCATCTTAGATTCGATAGTCTTTGTTGCCGCATCAAGATGTATTAAAGCATGCTCTAAACTCTCGAGCACATCGCTAAACAATCCGTCTTTATCACCGCGATTAATAATACGCCCCACGGCCAGAATTTGAGTGTCAATCGGATTATCCGTTAATGCACTATATATATCGCGCACCAGCACTTTTGACTTCTCTTTAAGTTGCATATCAATCCTTAAAGCTGCCAATTCTTGCTCCTCTCCTTCTTTTACATCTAACTCCTGTAATTCATTCACCACAAAGCTAAGATAGTCTATTTCGCGTTCCAAAAATTTTCGCTCTTTTTCTATTTCTTGTAGGCCCCTTTCTTTTGCCTGCCACTCTTTAAATATATTAGAAATAGCAGCGCGCTTATCTTCTAATTTACCATAGCTATCAACAATATCTAAATGAGCAGAAGGATTAAGTAAGCTACTATGGCTATTCTGCCCATGTATCTCTACCAGATGCTCAGCTAGTTGCTCTATCACCTTCTGGGTTACAATCTGATCATTAACGAAAATCTTCTTCCGTCCATTAGTAAATTGTTGACGTTTGATGATGATATGACCATCATGCTCAATTGCATTTTCACTTAAAATGAGATTTAAAATTGCTGGGACTTTCACTTCTAAAGCAACTATGCAATATTCCTCTCCATGACGAATCACGCTAGTATCAAATTTATAACCTAGACAAAATAAAATAGCATCAAGAAGAATAGATTTACCAGCCCCAGTCTCACCAGTAATAGCATGAAGACCTGTGGATAGATCTAAATCTAACTGCTCAATAAGAATAAAATTCTTTGCTGATAAACTAAGAAGCATCTTTAATCACCCCTTATAGGAAGATTTATTTTTAACAATAGATTTTGTTACAGAATTGTTAGGTATCGTAAGTAATTCGGCCCTTCCTGTCAAGCTATCTTTACTAGGATTACGATATTTATCGCAAGAAGATTTAATCTTTTGAATTTCTTTTGAATCAAGGGCTAAAATGTTTTTCATCTTCTCAGGCACAATGTTTTGGCTTTGCGCTTTATCAATAAAATTCAACACCTTTTTCTTATGTGACGTCTTCAAACGCTGCGCTTCATCACTACCGCGCCCTAATCCACTCAGATCAGCCGGCGTAACTGCTAAAGCTTGATTCCACAATGTCTTAGACTTCTCTGAGGCGTACTTTCCTGCAAATAGGATAATAGCCTCTAGTTCATTTTGTAGCTTTAATATCAATTCAGTTTGGCCTTTATGTCTGAATAAGACATTCACTTTTTCTAGTAACACCTCTTGTGCAGCCATGACTAAATCAGCTTCGTTAATTTCATCGCTACCCTCATCACTAGGCAGAATATTATGATCTTCTAATAAGGTCTGAAGATTCTCTAAAATACCCGCAAGATTCAAAAAACTATGTTTCTTGGAAATAATTTTAAATAATTTTTCTGTTATACGCATAATTGCAGTAAAATGATGTAATGAAATATAATATTACACCAATTAATCTTATTATTTTTATAAAATCAACCACTAACCAAAAATCATTTCTTATACGTTGCAGAATGACCATTACTTAAATTTATCTTTACATAAATCACATATCACTATATTATATGCAATGAACTTAGCTCAACAAAGGATTATCTCTCTTTAAATAGAAATAATTTTTTACTATAGTGATTGCAGCATATGATGACCAATTTCAATACTAGATTCACTTCCCAGTTTATTATTAAAATAACTACCATAATAATTGCTATAACCTTCCTGTTATTTTCTTTATTTTACTTTTCAATTCAAAATTCTATCAAAGTAATAAAAGAAGATATTAATCATCGATTATATTATATTTCTTATCATGTAGATCAGAAATTTTCAGATACAGAATATATTTTATACCATTTAGCCAATTCAATATCTAAGGATTTTATTCATTCTAATAACAAAATGATGGAAGAATTATTTAATTGGTTCCTTCAAAAACCTGGATACAAATTTTCAATTCCTTTTAGCCAAACTGGTTTTATAAATAACAAACTAGAATATCATTTTGCACCAGATATCCAATCAAAGCTAAATAACACTAATATCAAAACCTATCCCAACAGTTTAAAATATTACCCAAATTATCTTGAAACAACTAAAGAAACTACTTTTAAAGTTTATATAAATAAAATTGTTTATGGGGAATTTATCCAAAAATTCGTTATTCCATTAAGTATAAGTGTTATAAATAACGACAAAGAGTATCTTGGTATTATTTGGACAGGAATATATTTAAAAGAGCTAAATGAACAATTAACTTTACAATATGGTCATAAGAAATATTTAGGTAATATAGCTGTATTAAACAATAAAAAAGATGACCCTGACAGTAATTATAGGTTTTACGGACCAGAAGAGGCTCTTTCTTTTAATTCTATATTTAGGAACGTTTGGCGAAATAATGAGATCATTGTACATCAAAACTTAACTAACTATCCTTTCACTATAGAATTAAATATCAAACCAGCGTATTTTTTAACATTCTTAGGACTAAACATTTTCTTACATACTATAGTTTTTCTAATTCTAATCCTCTTTTTTGCTCTCTTATATAAAAGCATTACAAATTACTATAAAGCACCTTTATTCGCTATTTTTAAAAAATTAAACTATATTAACAAAACATCTAAGGAAATCCTGAAAGAATCAGACAGTTTTTTATCTTCAAACAATTTTTCTCCTAACCAGTTCGTTAAAGATATGAATAATTTGCTCGATCATTATCATTTGTTGCAAGCAGAGAGATCTAACCTACAAGCTTTAGAAATTAGAAAAAAAGTCTTGGATTTAGCTTTAACGGAACAACATTTTTTAGCATCTAAGAAAAACAATGTAGCAAGCGAAGAAAAACTATATCTTAATAAACTGCTAAACATAATAGATGAAGATCTTACCGCAACTTCTCTAGCAAAATATCTAACAGAAGTAACAAATTATTGCGGTGAATTTTACCATGAAGTTAATTGCACAATAATAGTTACAAAAAAAGATGATAAGCCCTTTGCCTTTAAATACACCGCACTCACCGAAACCATTTTTAATATTTTTACTTTTATAATCAGAGGTCATTTTGAAATCGCCAGTAATGCAATCATAATTAAAGGTGAGTTTATTAACGATAACGACTTTCCTTTAATCACTATCGAAACAACACTATCAAACGATAGCCCTACAACTCTTGGCTGGATGTCTGGACCTTCTTATGTTTATTCAGGATTGCTATCTATACATCTACTTGCTAAAGAAAATAATTTAATTCTCAATATCAAAAGAAAGGATAACAAATTATTGTTTATACTAGAATCTGTAAATGACAAAGTTGAATTTTATAAGCAAGCGTTTGAGGTTTTGCCTGGTTCTAATATGTAATCATCATTCATTTGTCCTTTAAATAACGCACAAGCAAAATAGATGGAATCGCGGCTACAGAAGTAAATAAATAAAATAAAGACCAGCCATATTCCTCTACAATAAAACCAGAAAGACCTGGCAAGATAGACCGTGATAGCCCCATCATTGAAGTTAAAAAAGCATATTGCGTAGCGCGATAAGGTCCATGGCATAATGACCCAATAAAAGCCATATAAGCAGCCATAGTCATTCCACCAGTAACGCTTTCAAAACCCATCACGATAAAAAGCAACGTTAAATTATAACCCACTATATCTTGCGCAATAAACATAGAATGAGCGATGGCATGAATGATGCCAAAAATCATCAAACTATTATAAATGCTCCTTTTGTGCATAATAAAACTTGCAATAAAACCACCCAAAATCGCAACCATAATACCCAAAAACTTACCAACACTTGCAATTTCACCAGCTTTATAACCAAGCTGCAAAAGGAATGGATTAATCATCACATTAATAAAATTATCAGGCATACGATATAGAACTAAGAACAATAATAAATAAACTACGAATCTTGGACTACCAAACTGCTTACTAAGCTTACTAAAGGAGATAAATTTTAAACTATTATCACTTTTCTTAATTTGATAATTCTTACACACAAAATGTAGCAAAAAGGGAAAGGTCAAAATCACATAAGAAAATAGCTGATAAATTTCTTGCCATGATAAAATAGCAGATAAAAAAATGGCACCTGAGCTAGAAAGCAACATCCCTATTCGATAGCCAAGAATATAAATACCAGCAGTTTTTTTTTGCTCTTCTACGGAAAGCAGCTCTGTTCTAAGAGCCCCTATTGCGGTATCCCCAGTTGCGCTCAAAAATGCTACTATGAAAGCACAGAAAGCAAAGCTTACTAGACTTAATTGTATTGATGGCAAACTTAGCATATATACTGAAATCGCAAGCAATATTTGCAAGCAATATATCCAAGCAGAGCGATGACCAAATAGCTTTGCAAAAAAAGGTAATCTGATCTTATCAAGCAAAGGAGCCCAAAAAAAGTTAATAGCATAAGGAAGAGAGATAAGAGAGAATAAACCAATTGAAGTAATATCTAGCCCAGTCTCTGCAAGCCAAAAATTTAAAGTATTACCACTAATAAGTAGAATAAAACCGCTGATAAAACCAACAACAAAAGCTAGGCCCATAATCTACCGTAAGTTTTTGAAAAAATCTTGTAATAACCCTTTAGATTCTTCTGCCATAATTCCTGGATATATCTCCGGGCGATGATGGCAATTTTTAGAGGTAAAAAACCTTACACCATTCTCTACTGCGCCTGTTTTAGGCTCACTTGCGCCATAAAAGAGCCGACCTATCCGTGCATGAGAAATAGCACAAGCGCACATAGCGCAAGGCTCTAAAGTGACGTATAAATCATATTCAGATAAATGCTTGACCTTAAGTAACTCACAAGCTGCATTAATCACCAACATCTCAGCATGCATAGTAGGGTTTTGTAGATTCTCTACTTGATTATGACTAAGCGCAATCACCTTACCATCATCACGATGCACTATCACCGCCCCCACTGGTACTTCAGATGCAATTACAGCCTTTTTAGCTTCTTCTAGCGCAATTAGCATAAATTGATTCATTACGATATAATCCTACGATATGGCTCATTCTCTTCAAGGCCGAAAGGATCAGAATGAATCAACACTTCCACTCCTGGAAATACATCTTCAAGCGCGTACATAATATTATCAGTAATTTTATGAGCCTCACGCAAAGTCATTTCAGGATCTAGCTCTACATGGAATTGAATGAAAGGCTTACTACCTGCATAGCGTGTTTTAAGATCATGGATTGCATGCACCTGTTTTTTATGAGCAGAAATAATATCAAAAATTTTCTTTTTATCTTCTTCATCAAATTCTTCATCAATCAAATTTTTAAGAGCCTTTTTCATCATTTGATATGCATTATAAATGATATAAGCAGCTATTAAAAACCCAAATATCGCATCTATTGCTAAGAACTTTGCGCTAAAATATAGAGAAATCAAAACCGCAACATTTGTAAACAGATCCATCAAATAGTGAATTTTATCCATTATCACGAGCCTTGACCCCGTTTTGTTAATCACAAAGGTTTGATAAGCTACTAAAACACAAGTCAGAAAAACAGACAACCACATAATCTTCACACCGGTGTCTGTATCAGTAATAACATGAGGAGAAAAAAACCTTTCCCCGGCTACATAAAGGGCAAACAAACCAGAAATAATAAAAAATATAGATTGTATAAATATCGCTAAATCTTCAATCTTATCATGCCCAAAACGATGTTGATTATCAGGTGGACGAAGCGCTAAATGCATAGCAATAATATTAATGATCGAAGCTGAGATATCGAGCATCGAATCAATTAAAGATGCTAGAATAGAAACAGAGTCTGTCACAACCCAACCATATATTTTAGCTAGTAAAATTATTATTGCCACCAAAGTAGAATAATAAGGAGCTTGCTTCATTAATTCTGGATGACGGATATGATCTTGAGGCATAAATTCTTGATATAAAGTTTACTATTTTATTATAATATAGTATAAGTCCATATAAAATAATAGCACCAATTATGAAACCGATTGTAAAATTTATTGATGTATCCAAGAGCTTTGGCTCTCAGTTAGTACTCGATAAAGTCAGTTTCCAAATAGATAAAGCTACTATCACAACCCTGATTGGCCCTAATGGTGCTGGGAAATCCACCGTAGCAAAATTGATGCTATCTATTGAAGAGCCAACTTCGGGCAAAATCACCCTCTCTAGCAAAAAAATCTCTTATATACCGCAGCAAATGATTTTTAATTCCAGCTTACCGATGGATGTAAAATCCTTAGTAAAATATCTTTCGGGTAATAAGGATTCAAAGCACTTACCTATAAAGAGTTTTGCGGGGCTAGACTCGCTTGCTGATAAAAAAATCAGCGAATTATCTGGCGGGCAATTACAAAAAATCTTACTAGCAGCTAGCATGATGAATGATCCAGAATTAATAGTACTGGATGAACCAACACAAGGGCTAGACATCAACGCACAACAAGATTTCTATCATTTGCTTGAAGAAATCAGGCATAATTATGGCGTCTCAATTTTCATGATTTCACATGATTTACACGCCGTAATGAAGAATTCTGACCAAGTATTATGCCTTAATAACCACATTTGTTGCAGCGGCAAGCCAGATAAAAGCAAAAAGAATAAAGATTTGCCAGATATTGCTCCCTACATTCACCACCATGATCATGATCATTTATGCTAGTTATTATCGCCGCCACCATCATTCTTAGTTTCCTTTTTGCGCCGATGGGATGCGTCTTATTATGGCAGCGTCAAGCTTACTTTGCCGATGGCCTTGCGCACGCTTGCCTTCTTGCAAGCAGCATTAGTATTGCGCTTAACCTACCCATCATCATCACTGCGCCAATTATTGCGATAATCTTTGTGTTATTACTTTTTTTGACCAAAAATCAACAGAACAATGCCGCAATTAATTTAGTCTCTAGCCTTCTACTTTCTGCTGGAATAATCATTGCTAGCACCTTCCCTATGAAAGTAAATCTAAACACTTTGTTACTAGGTGATATCTTATCAATCTCTAATGACGATATAGCAATACTCTCTTGCCTAGTCTTCCTTTCTTCTTTTGTTTTATGGAAAAAATTAGATGATATTGTGCTGTTCTCACTAAGCCCAGATTTAGCATTAGTTCGTGGCATTAAAACTAAAAAGTTAGAAATAACCTTACTAGTAATTCTTGCGATTATCCTGTCTATCAGTATGAAAATTATTGGCGCTCTGCTTGCATCGGCAATGCTGATTCTGCCAGCCTTCACAGCCCAAAGCTTTGCTAGAAACCCTGTTACTATGATTATTTACAGCACAATTCTTGCCAGCATTTGCAGCATTATTGGGGTATTATGGTCATT
>CAYTBU010000002.1:16120-30816 GCA_964436105.1 uncultured Rickettsiaceae bacterium
TCATCTTGATCGATCGTATTAGCGCAACAATTCATTTGGGGTTTCTCTCGAAAGTAATAGTTCAATTATATAATTTTATATGTATTATATATATAATTTTACTATAGGAAGACTAAATGTTGGAGAAACTAAAGCATAAATTATCTAGCTGTTGGAGAAAAACATTAACAATAAGCTTGCTTATCGTAGCTGTTGTAACTGGTGTTAACTCTTATCAAAATAAGTATAAAATGACAAAGATATATTCCTTATATAATACCTTAAATGATTACGGTTTTTCAAGTCAAGAGCAAAAAGATGCTCTTGAGCATCTAATGCAGCAAGCTTCTATCCTTGCACCTGGCCAGTCCATCCAAGATAAATTCCAAAATAAACATAATTATGAAGACTTAGCAGCCGATATATTAGAATTTGTGCAGTTAACCCAAAAATATTTTACGATCAGAAGTGGGAATCAAGAACGTTGGGAAATAATACCTCATGAGTGGATGACAAAAAACGAACCTGAGAATTTTCAGCTTTTAAAAACACTTGGAATGACCTTGGCAATAGAGCCCAAAGTTCAAGCTATTGATGCTTTGTGTATTTTAGGTGGCGCAATGAGTCGTATGCGAGATAGAATGGATTACGCAGCATTATTAGTAGAAAATGGTCTTAAGGCACATAAGTTAATTTTATTATCAGGTGAGCGCTATGTGACTGTTGCAATAGACGGCACGCAAGAAGAACTCAATCAAATCGCATCGTCTTATCAACTAGCTGACTCAAGTCAATTAACTGAGACTCATTTAATTCAGAAAGTTTATGAAGAATCAGCATTACATAATAAAATTCCGACATATGTAATTGATACTCCTGCCAGAGACCTACCAAGGCCTACTACCCAAACTACTATTTTAGAGTTAATTGAATGGCTAAAACAACATAATGAGACTAAGACTATTATATTTGTTTCTAATCAACCATATGTAAAATACCAAGAAGCTGTAATTAAAGAGATCATGAGGGATCTTGCTGCCACAATAAATGTTGAGGTTGTTGGATCTAGTTGCAGTAATGATAAAGTACAGCCTATTATTGAGGCTTTAGGTTCATTTATTTTAGCAGCAACACCTAATGTGCTAATTAAATCAGGTGAAAAAATAAAAAATCCACTATTAATTGACTCTTTTAGAGCATTATATGCAAAGCAACCACTTGTTTACCATAATTTAGAGAATAATTTATTTGCTAATCCTGCCACAAAATAGAAGGAGCTTTAAGTAGATTTGTTTGATAATATAAAACTAAAGTAGATCACCATTAAGAAACGTTGTATTTTAATTGTCATGGTTGTCAGTTGTCTTGGCGTTATATTAACCGACTGCTCCCGTGCCCCCAATAATAGTAATAAACACGATCTAATCTCTATTTTTACGAAACTACACAGCCACCCCACCATTCATCGGCGCCAAATAAATACACCTCGTCATCTTGATCGACCATATTAAGTTCTACTGCCATCCATGCTTCATCGAATACTTCATCCACTATTGATTTTATATCTTTATTCCTTTCTTTAACGCGGTTTGAGCCTTCATCAAGAAAAGGTTTGCATTTAGCCGGTAGGATATATTTCGCGGAATCAAAAGTATCGTAAATACCACTGCTACTCATATTTGGCAACGACCCATGTTCTAGTAAGATGCGACCGAAATAAGCGCCCGGGCGCGTAACTTCATTTGGGTGATTATGGTAATAGATACGTGCTTGCTCGTTACAACTCTTCACCACATCCCATGCTTTTTGCTCAATAGTCCAATCCGGGTACGCTTCGTCACTATAGCAGTCTTTATTCTTGGCCAACATCAGCGGAGGAACGGCACTAAAACGGTCAAATTTAGATCGACACCCCGATTCAAAATCTTCAATTTTAGCTCGCCATCCGGCTTCAAACATGGCAAAATCCATTTCTGCTTCCGAGATTAAATCGGTAATTTTTTCTATCAAAGCAGCTGGCAATAACTTAGGATTCAGCGCATTAATTATCTCTTGATAATCCACCTCAATGCCGCCCTTTAAGGCTTTGTTTTTAAAATTATCGTAAATTCTACTGATCATTGCCTGATCTAAATTCGTTAGATCATCTGCCATATAGGGGTCTGCTTTGAGCAAAGAATCGGGCAATTGATATATTGCAATCGCTTGATAAATTTGCTGGGTAATTGCGTAGGGTAAAGCAGCTTGATTCGCAGTCAAATAATTTTCTAACGAAGTAATGTCAGCTGGTTTTGTCGTTTTTGTCAGGTGATGGATTATTCTACCAGCAAATAAATCAATATAATCATGATCGATTCTTTGATATGCATTAGTCAATAAAGACAATCCTGCAGCAAGATCGTGACCATAATAATCAGTCATTATAAGATTGAAATTATTATACCAACTAGGCTTGCCGTATAAAATGCTATCTACCGTTTTAGCCGCGTCAAAGGGCTTCGTCCATTCGTATTCACCTATCCGTACACGACACCCTGCCCACTCTTCTAGACTTAAGTAAGCGCCACTTACTAATAAAATTTTTGCTACTTCAATGTTATTGTTTCTCCAAGCGGTTTGCAAGGATGTACAAAAAGCCTTGTTTGCTCCCACGACGGGAATCTTAGCGTTGACGTCGGCACCATACTCTACTAAGATTTTGACTATATCTACCTGTGCGGCCCTAGCTTGGTTGGCTACAGCAGTATTACCAGTAACAACCTTTTTAACTGCATACGTTAAAGCAGTATTACCAGTAGCGTCTTTATGTTCAAGCTTAGCCCCATATTTTAACAAGCACGCTACGGCATTAAAATGCCCATTTTGGGCCGCAACAATTAATGCGGTATCATTACAAATGCTCGGATTGACAACGTTTACTTTTGCTCCATGTTCCACTAAAAACTCGATGATCTTAGCATGACCATTCCTAGCTGCCGCCTTAATGGCATCATCGCCAGTAGAGTTGGGAAAGCTGAGCGTCCTGGATGGACCATGCGTAGGGTTACTATTCACTTCGGCTATCAATGCATTAAAGCTAGTCACAAAGCTTTCATAACCAATCTCATCCCACATATTCACATCATCACCACGGGCTATACATTCCCTTACTAGTGCAATGTCGCCGCTAGCTGCCGCTTCTATAATATTAATAATGTACTTATTTTTTAAATTAATTATGTAGAGAAAATACCACAAGTCTGAAGATTTATCAATGTTTTTTGGGGGGTGGTGGCGCAGGTGGGCGTCGTCATAACGAGGAGCTGTAAGCGACGTGGTTATCCAGAAAAAATAATGAATATATAAACTGGATTGCTACGTCGCTAACGCTCCTCGCAATGACGGTATCCACGTAACAATGTCCAAAGCTCCTCGCTGGTGACGATAAATTTATTACTCAGGCTCTTTCTCACCTATAGCCTTATATTCCGCCATCACGACATGGTCTTTTGTGATCTCTGGGAATAATTCCTTGGTAAAGGGAAAAAGCTCACTTTTTTTCTCAGGCGCTGAAATTTCGATGATATCACCAGCACCAAAATTATGCACACCACCGACTTTACCAATAACTTCTTGCTGTATATTCACCACTGGAAGGCCAATTAAATCAGCAAAATAAAATTCTTCTTCTTCAATTTCTGGAAATTCAGATCTTAAAGCATATAATTTGATGCCACGGGCGTTTTCTGCAGCAGTCCTATCCCTTACCCCACTCATCATGCAAACTATATCTCTTTTCGCATAATGGCTGAACTTTAACGTCACCTTTTCGCCTTCGCTATTTTGCAATAATAATTTAGTAATATTGTCTGGCTCCTCAGTGAAGGTTCTGATTGTAACATGCCCCTTAATACCATGCGCTCCAGATACAACGCCGACTAAAATTAATTTTTCATTATTTAACATCTTTGTAGCTTCTTTTTTTGAATCAAACTATTATAATATCTTAAAAGATTTTTACTAGGAAGATTATGAAAAAACCTATTTATATTGGTGTTTCAATTACATTATTAATCATTTTACTCTGGACAGGGTTCATTAGCCTTGTTGTTAATTACAATCCTGTACAAGAACATATAAAGGATTTGCTTAGCAATAATGCAATAAAAGAAACATCGGTTGGTAAGATTGAAATTAGTAAATTCCCTCTTCCTAAAATCATTTTAAATGACATTGCCATATCAGATAATGTGCACATCGCAAAAGTCACTATATCACTAAATTTCCTTTCAATACTAAAAGCTAAACCTGAAATTAGCAATATTAGCGCCAGCAACAAAGATTATGATCTAAATATCAAAATGCATTATTTAAATGGCAAACCAACTTATGGCAAAGCAAAGGCTAATCTAACTAATATAACAGCCCTACTAAATAATTACCCAGATTTAAAAACAGCGGCTGAAAACTTCATCTCCCCAGAAAGCACTATGATTACTTTTGATATAGTACATTCTGACGAATATCTAAGCTTCGCTAATATGAAACTCTCCTCACCAAGAATTACTGCTACTGGCGATGTTTGGTTTGCATTAAAACCAGGATCGCCAAACAAAGTGAAGATAGAATGTGATAAGCTAACAATCTTCAGCGATGAATTACAAAAAATATCTGCCATAGTTGCTTTTGATGATAATATTTTAACGCTAGAAACTTTCTCTGGCACTATAGGCTCAGGCGGTAATATAAATATCTCCGGAGATATCACAGGCAGCAGCTATAGATCTATGTTTAAAGGCCATATAGATGCTAATCATAACGATCTTAACCTTCTCCTTAACAATCTCTCTCTACAAAACTGCACCTCATCCGCCGCTGCTGCGTCTAGCCTCTCATCTGATATTAAAATCACCCCTATTGAAATATCATTATACAATTTAACTTCTAAAATATCAGACCTTGAAATTAAAGGCGAGGCAGCAATTAAATTCATTGGCAACACTCCAAGAACAGTTGCTGATATTACCCTAACAAGATTTGATTCAAACAAACAAATGCCATTTATAACGCCTTTATATCTGTATTTATCATCCCTTAAAGATAAGATGCAAGATCAAGCCTATGTTACAAAATTCATCCCCTTACGTAGCATTCAATCTCTTGGCTCGTTCAACGCCACCCTAATCAAACCGATTTTCGGAGAGCATAATGCAGATTTAATCAAATTCTCTGGTAATATTAGTCCCGGTAATTTAATCATAGATTCTTTACAATATGAATCTGGTAACAATAATTTTAGCGGCAATGCATCACTTACAACTACGATTGTCAAACCAAAGCTGCGTATTGATATTACTTCTGGCGATATCCAGACCGATCTTTTAACATTAGATAATCTTCTGGCTTTAAACCAAGAACTAGCAAATAATTATGATATCACAAAGGCTAGTATAGATTTTACAGCTAATTTAAATAGCATTACCCAAAATGGTACTAAGTACGATAAGGTAAATCTTAAATTCAGTAATGATAATGCCACAATATTACTACCGAGCTTAAGCTTCCAAAAGGATACCAGTCGTTTTATTGCGAATGGCAACCTAGTAATAGCACCATCTATGCAAATTAATTTAGCCTATGCTTATAATCTAATGGACATCAAATCTGCAATGGATTACTTCATCTCTGGTCTTGGCGTAAGTGGCATCGTAAGCTCTAATGGTGTTTTATATACTCATGGCGATACAATTGCAGCATTGCTATATAATTTATATATTAAATCTGATTTCATTGCGGAGAATATGCAGATTAACGGCTATCAAATTGATGATTTTATTGATCAGATTAATACTCTCACTTATAACGCGAATAATCTTGCTCAGGATGCTGAAAATAAAACTCAAACTGGCATTACCAAATTGTCTAAAATATCTGGTAGCTATACTATGAACCTTGGACGCATCGCGCTAGATAAAATGCAATTTTCCACACAAAAAAGCACAGGAACCCTAGCTGGATCTTACAATATATACAAAGAAGATTTAGATCTAGAATCTACTATCAACTTCCCGCTAACACTAACATCTAACTATAATAGTAAGAGTAATTTTGGTATGATTATAAAATATCATGATGATCTTTTTGAAAAATTTGTTGATCTTAAACAACTCATAAGCGACTTAAACAAAAGAGTACGAAATACTCCTTTTAATACCCCAAGAATGTGATATAATAGCTTAAATTAACACAAGGATTTAGTAATGAAACTTCCTATCTGGCTTACAAATTATCGTTTTTTCCAAATTTTTATTCTAGGGCTTTTTAGTGGAATGCCTTTTTCTATTCTCTATACCAGCCTCATTGCTTGGCTTAAAGATTATGGCGTAGAATTATCTATCGTGACTACTTTTGCTATCGCTAGAATTCCATATTCAGCTAAGGTATTTTGGTCACCCGCACTTGATTATTTCAATATACCCTTTTTATCTAAATTAGGCCGTAGAAAAAGCTGGATGATCATTAGCCTTGCCTTACTAGGCTTCGCTCTTTTTGCTATAAGTTTTCTACATCCAGCAGATGATATAACTTCAATGAGGTATCTAGCATTAGTAATAGGGATTATGGCAGCAACTTATGATATGAGCTTTGATGCTTTTCGTATTAACATTCTAGACGAAGACCAGCAAGCCTTAGGAGCAGCAACTGCGGTACTAGCGTGGAGACTTGGCGCTTTTATCACCGGCGCTGGTGCGCTTTTCGTAATTGGCGCTGATATCGAAAATTGGCATTTAGTATTCAGAGGGATGGCTATTTTATTCTTAAGCGGCGTTTGTTTTATTTTTACCGTCAAAGAAATTACGCTCATAAAAAAAATTACTGGATCTTTTGCTGAGCAAATCAATGAATTCATTATCAAACCTTTTTCTGATATTCTAAACCGCAAGGGTGCAATTCTAATCCTAACCTCAATCGTTTGCTATAAGATGGGCGAAGCCCTACTTGGGTTTGTCAGCATGCCATTCTATAAAGAAATGGGATATAGTAACGCACAAATCGCCGTCGTAGTAAAAAGCTATGGCCTGATTGCCACCCTAATTGGAACTTACGTTGGAGGAGTGGTAATTTATAAGTTAGGCAACATAAAAGGAATGATCATATGCGGGGTCCTTCAATCTGTATCTAACTTAATGTACCTATGGCTTCATTACCAACCAGTTTTAGATAGTTCATTACTCATTACCGTATCTATTGACAACTTTACTGGTGGCATGGGCTCTACAGCTTTAATTGGCTATTTAAGTGCTTTATGTAACAAGAACTACAGCGCGACGCAATATGCTCTTCTTAGCAGCCTTGCAACCTTAATTAACAGCACGCTCTCTGCAACCTCTGGCAGCTTGATTGCTTCAATTGGTTGGGACCATTTCTTTATCCTAACGGTGCTATTAGAAATCCCCGCACTAGTTTTGCTGCTATATGTTGGTAGAATGAATAGCTTTAAACTACAGAGTCATTAACTGGCATCTCATCAACACCCAATAAACCAACACTGTCTACAGAGGATATAACTGCTATATCCTCTGACACAACATCTTGAGCATCCTCTAGTTCTATCTCCACACCACCTAATAAAGCTACCTCTTCTAATACCTCTGTAGCTGCATCCATCGTAGCGATTATATGTAAATTACAATTAGAATATAAATCAATTTTTTGACCTCGAGATATCAAATCTACTAGGGCATGATCCTTAATTCTTGGGTGGAAAGACTCCCCAGACCCAAAGCATATTCCTGTACTTTCTAAATCACGAGGAATAACTAATTTATCATCTTGATACAGCTTGAAAATATCCGCATAAGATAATTGCACGCCATAAAGTTGATAATTTTCTAAAGGCCCATTGCTTACGATATAGCTTTCGCTTAATGTTTTATCTTGATTAAAAGCATCACTAAAATAGCGTCCATTATTTTTGCTTGCGTGCAATAATAGTGCATAATTTTCATAATAACTAAAAGTACAAGCTGAGAAATTACTAATCCCACAAGCTGGATCACAACTATCCTTGCCATCTAAGATATAACCAGCTAGTAAATTATCACTAAGGCTTAAGCTTTGACCTTGAGGAGCGTGAGTAAAGCGTGATGGTGTATATGCTCCTTGCGTATCAAATCTCCAAAAAATAAACTCTCCTGATTCTATGGCCTGAATTTCTGCATACATCACTTGCTTTAATAAATCGCTTTTCGGCAAAATCTGTTTCTTTACAAGATGATCATTAATTCCGTCTATTGCTGACATCAAGCGGTCGAATTCTTCTGCCCATTGAGACTTATCATGAGAAACTAGATCGCATGAAAATTTATGAATATCAACAGCATCCCATTTGCTAAATGTCTTGAAATTAGAATGAGGGTGATAATATTCCGCTATTTGAGCAAGACCAATTAGAATAGAAGGAATCTCAATATAATCCTCTGGGTTTGATGAAAGCTTAGCATCTTGAATACCTAAATATGGCCTTTCTACCGCTAATAACTGTTGCTTTTTGTTATAAGAATCAAAGTCTTTCTTATAAAATCTCATAATATCACCTTGGGTAAATTAAAGTTAACATTATAATGTATTTTACAAAAAAAAGCAATTAATTATTAATAAAACTAAATAATTCTACACCTATTCAATCAAGCGCCGTGACAATGTTTATATTTTTTGCCAGAGCCGCATGGACAAAATTCGTTACGACTAATTTTTCCCCATGAGCTTGGATCCGTTGCAATACGATCTTTCGGATCCACAAAAGATTTAGCTGGCTCTAATGTCGTAGTTAAAGACTTGCCAGAAGCGTTATATTTAGCAAAAGCTGGATCTTCTCTTGATTCATGCATCTCTTGCAGTTTACGATGCTCTAAAGATAGATCTTCACGATTTAAATGCTGCGGATCAATTTGCAAATGAGACAAACGCTGAATAAACATTTCTCTTAAATTGCCTAGCATTGCTTCAAACATATTAAAAGCTTCTCTTTTATATTCATTTAGAGGGTCTTTCTGACCATAAGAACGCAGCGATATTCCTTGCCTTAAGTGATCTAAATGATGAAGATGATCTTTCCAAACTTGATCTAATGTTGTGAGCAAAATATATTTTGTGGCATCATGCATCATATCTTTGCCAAAAGAACTTTCTTTGCTTTCATATAAAGCAAGAGCATCTCTAGTAAGTAATTTTATGATTTCCGCCTCAGTAACATCAGCCCCTTCAATTTCGTTAGGATATAAAGTGATGTTCAAATTATGCTGAACTTCTTTAATCAACCCCTCTACATCCCAATCTTCACGATAAGATTCTGGTGGAATAAAGCGTGGTACTATTTCTTCTACCACTTGCTCTAGCATATTCTCATGCATTTCTTTGACATCTTCTGCTGCAATAATTTCATTACGTTGCTGGTAAATAACCTTTCTTTGATCATTCATCACATCGTCAAATTTCAGCAAATTCTTACGCATTTCATAATTATGGCCTTCAACTTTTTGCTGAGCCTTCTCAAGAGCGCGGCTGATCATTGGATGCTGAATCGCCTCACCATCCTTAAGCCCCAATGTCCGAAGAAGACCAGAAATTCGATCTGAAGCAAAAATACGCATCAAATCATCATCAAGTGACAAAAAGAACCTTGTTGCCCCTGGATCACCCTGACGTCCAGAACGACCTCTAAGTTGATTATCAATCCTGCGGCTTTCATGGCGCTCTGTTCCCATTACGAAGAGCCCACCCGCTTCAAGAACTTTATTTTTCTCTTCAGCGATCTGAACTTTAATCTGCTCCAAAGTATTATGCTTTTCTAAATCTGACATTTGCTCTGTAAGCATTTCTTCTGCAAGCATTTCAGGATTACCGCCAAGCATAATATCAGTGCCGCGGCCGGCCATATTCGTTGCAATAGTCACGGCCTTGTAACGCCCTGCTTGAGCAATAATAAAAGCTTCTTGCTCGTGATATTTAGCATTCAAAACTTTATGCGGAACCTTATGTTTTTTAAGTATTTCTGAAATTTCTTCTGACTTTTCAATACTGACGGTACCAACTAAAATTGGCTGACCTCTATCATAACAATCAATGATCAATTTAATAATTGCCGCATATTTATCTTCTTTATTGCCATAAATCTCATCATCATGATCAATTCTTTTTACTGGATGATGAGTAGGAACAGAAACTACATCTAAATTATAAATGTCCTTAAGTTCCGCGGCTTCAGTCATTGCTGTGCCCGTCATACCTGAAAGCTTAGGATACATGCGGAAATAATTTTGAAACGTAATCGAAGCAAGAGTCTGGTTCTCTTTTTGAATCTGTACTTTCTCTTTTGCTTCAAGGGCTTGGTGCAAACCTTCCGAATATCTACGACCATCCATCACGCGACCAGTGAATTCATCGATGATCATGACTTTATCATCACGCACCATATAATCAACATCACGACTAAACATCACATGAGCCCGAAGAGCTTGATTAATATAATGAACATAAGTCATATTCTCAAAATCATATAGACCAGTATCCGGCTCTATCAATTTGTGATGTGCGAGCAGGGCTTCAATTTTATTGGTGCCTTCTTCAGTCAAATTAACTGTTTTTACCTTCTCATCTTTTTCATAATCTTCAGGACCCAAATTCCTGATCAACTTATCCATAACAAGATAAAGATCGGTATTGTCATCAACCGGGCCAGAAATAATAAGTGGTGTACGCGCTTCATCAATCAGGATTGAATCGACTTCATCAATAACAGCAAAATTAAATGGCCTTTGAACTTTTTGATCAAGACTAAATTTCATATTATCACGAAGGAAATCGAAACCTAATTCATTGTTAGTTGCATGGGTAATATCTGCATCATAAGCCGCTTTACGCTCTTCATCGGTAATGCCAGAGATAATACAGCTAACCGATAGGCCAAGAAAATTATATAAGCGCCCCATCCACTCAGAGTCACGCTTTGCCAAATAATCGTTGGTGGTAACAATATGAACACCTTTAGAGTTCAGTGCATTTAAGTAAGCTGGCAAGGTAGCTGTTAGGGTTTTCCCCTCACCTGTACGCATTTCAGTGATCATACCTCTATGCAGAATCAACCCACCAATGAGCTGAACATCAAAATGACGCATTCCAAACACACGTTTAGATGCTTCTCTGACGGTAGCAAAGGCCTCATAAGTAATATCATCTATTGTCTGCCCATTCTTCAGACGCTTACGAAACTCTGCTGTCTTAGCCTTAAGCTCAGCATCAGATAATTGCTCTAAAGCTTGCTCGAATTGATTGATTTTGATAACTTCAGAACGTAATTTTTTTACCGCTCTATCATTGGTTGTCCCAAAAACTTTACGAATGAATGAAAGCATTACTCACCTTATAGATTGATCTAATGATACAACATATTGATATTTTGCATATTTATCAAACGAAATAATGAAATAGATATTGACTATTGCTCATTATATTCTTAAAACATAAATACATAGTATTAATCAACAAAACTAACATAAGGACAATTATGAATAAAATAAATAAAATCACAATCGCAATGCTTTTGCCTTTAGCATTGTTTGCTTGCTCTGGTTCAGATAGCAAAGTGGTTGCAACTTATAAAGATGGCAAAGTAACTGAAGCTGATATCATGAAGCATTTCAAAAAAGTGTTTGATGAGCAGCCAAATTTAAAAGATAAAAAATTTGCAGACCTAGATAAAAGTGTACAAGAGCAATTAGTACGCAGCTATATCTTAAATCAATTGCTAGAAAAAGAAGCAAAAGATAAAAATATCGAAAGTTCAGATTCGTTCAAAGAAAAGCTAACCGCTGTTAAAGAACAATTAGTTCGTCAGGAATTAATCGCTGCTTATGCAAAAGATGCAGCAACAGATGCTAAAATCGATGAAGAATATGCTCAATGGGTAAAAGCTGTAAAAGGAAAATACGAAATGCAAGCTAGTCATATCTTGGTTGCTACTCAATCAGAAGCTAATGATATTAAACTAAAATTACAAGCTGGTGCTGATTTTGCTGAACTTGCAAAACAATATTCGAAAGATGATGGCTCAAAAAGTAATGGCGGTTCTTTAGGTCGCTTCGTACAAGGTAAATTTGTTCCTGAATTTGAAGCAAAACTCGCTACTATGAAAAAAGGTGATATTTCCGATCCTGTAAAAACTCAATTCGGTTGGCATGTCATCAGATTAGAAGATAAACGCTCTGTTGTTATCCCTTCTAAAGAAGATGCAAAAGCTGAAATCATCAATAAAATTAATAATGACACTGTAACTACAATGGTTAATGATTTAACCACTAAAGCAGATATCAAAATTACACTTGATGACAAAGTTGAAGAAAAGAAAGCTGACGATGCAAAACCTGCAGAAGCTACTTCTAGCGACGATTCAGCTAAAAAGTAATAATCACTTGCTGATTTGTTAAAGAAAGCCACCCTGAAATATTTTGGGGTGGCTTTCTTATTGTTGCGTGCAGGGATAGAATATTATTGTCATTACGAAGAGGTGTTAAGGGACGACATCGTACTCCAGATCATGCTTAGCACACAGTAAAAAATAATGAATATTAAGGCTAGATCACGACGCTTCGCTCGTGATGACGAGACCCTCTGGTCCCAAACCAGATGCGCTACCAGGCTGCGCTATACCCCGATGAAAAAATAAGTGATTTACCTTATATCCTAAATTTCTTGCTTTATCAATAAGATTTTTTATTATGTAATAACATCTTAAAAACAACCCTAATGAAAATCTCTTCCCTTCCTAGACTTTATCTGTCATCAGCTATTGAGCGCGGCGCTATCATAACGCCAATTCCAGAACAATCGCATTATCTTATTAATGTACTTCGTTTAAAAAATAATGATAAAGTCAGAATATTCAATGAAAAATCTGGTGAATATATCACCTCTATTACGATTACAAGCAAAAAGCATTGCCATCTTGAAGCACTGGAAATTTTTCGAAACACCTCGACCTTGCCATCATTGCACCTAGCGCAATGCATCATTAAGGGCGATCGCATGATGCAAATTCTTGATATGGCTACTCAAATCGGCATTACTGAAATCACGCCCATAATCTCAGCGCGCACACAAATCAGAACTATAAATCAAGAAAGATATCAAAAATGTCTGATTGAAAGCTCAGAGCAATCGGAAAGACTCTCAGTACCACAATTAAACTCAGTGACCGCTCTAGAAAATTTTTTGAAACACAATACGTCAGGTAAAATATTCTATGCCAATGAAATGGAAAGCGAGGACAACAAACTCTCTCCAGAACTACTCAAGGAACAAGATAAAATAACAATCATTATCGGGCCAGAGGGGGGCTTTACTGATGATGAAATTGAAATCATGACAAAAGCACCGAACACTCATTCGATTAGCTTAGGGACCAATGTTTTAAGAGCCGAAACTGCCGCTATTAGCCTTTTAGCACAAATACAACTACTGAGACAATGATGCCGGATTTACATTTAGAGCAAAACTTCGCCGGTAAAATCGTTGCGGGCATTGATGAAGCTGGGCGTGGCCCACTTGTTGGACCAGTGTTCGCGGCCGCTGTCATTATTGATCCCGATCATATCATTGATGGAATTAATGATTCCAAAAAATTATCAGCAAAAAAGCGAGAAACATTATTCGAAGAAATTATCAAATATTATCAATATGGCATAGGCTCCGCCAGCGCGAGTGAGATTGATGAAATTAATATCCTAGAAGCCACAAAACTTGCCTGCATGCGCGCAGCAAGTGACCTACCTATAAGGCCTGATATAATCTTGGTTGATGGTAATATGAAATTTAATGATCCATCTTATGTCAGCATCATCAAAGGTGACACTCTCTCCCTTTCAATTGCCGCCGCTTCGATAATTGCAAAAGTAACTAGGGATCATTTTATGCAAGATTTAAGTGAGCAATTCCCAGGTTACAGTTGGCAGCAAAATAAAGGCTATGGCACCAAAGCTCATATTGAAGCAATTACAAAACTAGGCCTGACAGAGCACCACCGGAGGAGTTTTAGGATAAAAACTCAATAAAAAAATATCACATATGCAAACAATTATTAGTACAATTCTTTCCTTTCTTGGACACGAGCGAATCTTTGAGATTATTATTAATAATATTATATTAGATAGTGAGGACAAAACATGCCAAAAAACGAACTAAAAGGAATTCTCAAACAAAATACAGATGGCAAATCAAAGAAAAATGTCACATTTTCTAATTCAGAACGGGGGACGATTATTTTGCCTGATCCCGAACATTTACCTGAAGCGCAAGAGGTAAGAAGAAGCAACGCTCCGCTGGTTAAAGTAGGAGAAGGTTATACTGCTAACACCCCAACCGTCGAGCGCTATGATCCCAACGACCCCAAGCATTGGCTAGAAGCAGTCGATACAAAGGCGCATTATACAAAATCACTTGAAGTAGTAGACTCGATTAAAAAAGTCAATAAAACACCTCCTAAAGACTTATCATCACTGGTAAAAATAACAACAAGCGAATTAAAACGACTAGGGTCCCAAATCCTGGGTACCACTCCAACTGCCAAAGAAGCTCCGGCAGAAGGACCAACGCAACTAAGAAACCCAAAATCAAGGGGTGGAAGGTAAGAAGTTACTTCACGGTAACTTCTACATCCTTAATACCGAAATTATTGATCTTAA
>CAYTBU010000002.1:30916-58374 GCA_964436105.1 uncultured Rickettsiaceae bacterium
AGAAGTTACTTCACGGTAACTTCTACATCCTTAATACCGAAATTATTGATCTTAAGTTTGATAATGAATTTATCGCCAGTTTTTAGATCTTGCTTTAAGCCCATCAGCATAATATGCATACCACCTGGCTTAAGTTCAATTTGACTTTGGGCTGGGATCACAATTTTATCAACCGCTCTCATTCTGCTGATTTGTTGATCATCAACATAGCTCTCATGCAATTCTGTTCTATTTGCAGTTAAAGTAGCCGTAACGCCAATGATTTCATAATCTTGATTATCGTTATTTTTGAGCACCATATAGGCCGCAGAATTACTATTTGGCGCCATAGCACTTCTTGCCCAAGGAGTAGTTACTTCAAGCTTAACAGGGGCATTAGACGCCGAGCCAGCAAAAGCAGCACCAGCGAAAGTTAGCGCAAGAATAGAGAGAATTTTTTTTATCATATTATATCCATAAGATTTTGTTAATTTACTATATAGCTAAAGTATTTTAATCCCCGCACAGGAGCGAGGCTACGGTGTGTATGAATAATACATGATTAGCCGATTGACGCATGCTCAAGTTACAAAGAATTAGCTATATTATATCAAGCTTTTTGTAGAAGCAAATATTTTCCTCACTTCATCCAAATCTTCCTGCGTATCTACCGATATTGGTATATCATCCGAGTAACAAACATAAATATCCATATTATTTTCTAGCGCTCTTAGCTGTTCTAATTTCTCAATATTTTCTAATCTAGAAGGCTTTAGCTTTACAAACCTTTCTAAGGCATCAAGGCTGTAACCATATATTCCTATATGATACCAATATTCTTTTGCATTATAGGGAATCATTGAACGTGAAAAATATAACGCCTTATCCTTATCACTCACTACAACTTTCACATTGCTGGGCATAGCTGCTTTATCTTCTGATATCTCCGATACCGCCGTTACAATATCAGCATCTGTGTTTTTCAGCTTAGCAATAATATCGATAATAATTGCATGATCTATCAGTGGCAGGTCACCTTGTAGATTGATGACATATTTAATCTGCTCTTTGCTTTTAATCTGCCCCAAAGCTTCATAAATACGATCGCTACCCGATGGGCATGACTCATCCGTCATTATCACATGTCCGCCAATCCCTTCAATAACATCAGCAATTTGCTTTGCATCAGTTGCAACATATAGATGCTCTATCCCTAGTAACAACGCCTTGCGGTAAGTATGCTCGATCATCGTCATATCTCCAATTAATTGGATTGCTTTCTCTTTTAACCTAGTAGAACCTAGGCGGGCTGGAATAATTATCGCAACGTCTTGATACATATTATTGCCTTATTTTAAAATATCACTTGACATAATATAGTTTTTCCTCCATAAACTACAACATCTTTTATGAGCCCGTAGCTCAGTCGGTAGAGCACTTGACTTTTAATCAGGGTGTCCCGGGTTCGAGTCCCGGCGGGCTCACCATCTCATAAAATTTCATATATTTTGATTATGCCACAAAATCTTCGAACTCATGGTATTATGCTAATTTTATCATCTCCTTCTGGAGCTGGTAAATCAAGCCTCGCAAGAGCCTTAGTCGCTCAAGATCAAAACACCCATTTATCGATCTCTGCCACGACTAGATCCCCTCGCCCCGGCGAAATAGACGGCAAAGATTATCACTTCCTGACCAAAGAGAATTTTGAAACATTAGTCACTGGGGAAGATTTTTTAGAACACGCTACTGTCTTTCAAAATCATTATGGTACTTTAAGTAAAGAAGTTGAATTATATTTAGACAAAGGAATAGATGTAATATTTGATATCGACTGGCAAGGCGCCACTTCCTTACGCAAAAAAAAGCAAAAACATGTTATCTCAATTTATATACTTCCCCCATCAATGAAAGTTTTAAAAGAGCGTCTAACAAAGCGCTGCCAAGACAACACTGACACTATTGTGCTACGGATGAAGCACGCCGACGAAGAAATATCCCATTATCATGAATATGATTACATAGTGATCAACGATGATTTTACAAAGGCGCTAATGGAAATTCAATCGATTCTGAATGCAGAGCGTAGCAACAGGCTAAGAATGGATCGATTAGAAGCGTTTGTAAAGACATTGTAGGGGATTGGTGACTTCGTCATCACGAGGAGCGCACGCGCCGTGGTGATCCAGTGTTACGAGCAAATTAACTGGATGGCTACGTCGGATTGATATCCTCCTCGCAATGAAGATAAAAAAACTACTTAACCCGATCCTTATACATATCCATATCTGGATAAGCAAAATATATCTTATGCTTTTTAAATTCTTGCCAAATTTCAAATTGCATATCGCTTTTTGGCTTAGAATGAGATACAATTATATCTTCTACCCAAAATAAAAGTCGTAAGTTTGACGCCCCCTCTAAAAAATCCCTTAAATAGCATTGAGGCTCAGGGTCTTTCATAACATCAGGATGATTCATCGCTGCATTCATCACAATTTCATAGGCCTTCATAACGTCTGAATCGTACGCAACTGGTACAATAAGCTCAATTCTGATGCGCTTACTACTAAGAGTCAAATTCGTTACAATATTAGTAATAAAATCTTCACTCGGGATAATCACTTCTTTACCATCAGGGGTTTGCAGCAAAACCGAGCGCGTGCCAATTTTATCAACCCGACCAATAATACCATTACTTGTCTCAATAAAATCACCCTCTGATATATATTGCTCGAACAACAAGATAAAGCTACTAGTCAAATTAGAGACTATCTTTTGCAAGCCAAGACCAATCCCAATACCGATAGCACCACTAACAACTGCTAGAGTTGTTATGTCAATACCTATCATATGCAAAGCAAAGACACCAAAAATAAAATAAATAAAAATCTGTAAGAATTTAGAAAGCAGGGTACGATGTGCAGGTTTAACATTATGCAATCGCTTAATACGACGATCAAGAGAGATAGAAGACATGCCAGCCACAAACAATACAGCAATTACGATACTCGAATCTATAAGAATTGTGTAAGCTGATAGTTTTGCCCCCCCGAATGTAATCGTCAGAGCTTCAGAATTAAGTAAATCTTTTATCTCATCAAGATAACCAAATTTAGCAGCTACTATACCGCATAGAACCAACGATAACGCCACATAACGCGACACTAAAGTTTCAGCTTTAATAAATTTAGTAAAAATATGTTTCATAACTTTAATATAAAAAATATAATACTTCATTGCAAGGACTATAGTAAATTAACATGACAAACCCAATCTTTAATCGCACACTATTGAAAATACACCGCGATAACGCATCTACTCACATCAATCAACATGATTTTTTGCTTAAGCTCTCAAGTAACCAATTATTTGAACATGCTATCTCTTTAAGGAGCTCATATAACAAAATACTCGATCTTGGCGCGCGCAGTGGCATTCTAACTCAAAAACTCATAGAGCAATATCCAAGCAGCTATATTCTAAGCACTGATATATCAGAGGAAATGTTAACTGCGAATCCCGCCAAACATAAAATGATTTTAGATGAAGAAAACCTTCCTACAGAGCTAATCAGTTTTGATCTAATAACATCCGTACTGAACGCTCATTGGATTAATGATTTACCGCAGTTTTTTAAAAATATCAAAACGATGCTAAACCCAGATGGTGTTTTGGTTTTAAGTCTTTTTGGCGCGCCTACATTAAAGAATTTACGCAGCCTTTTACTAGAAGCAGAAATAGAGACGGAGTCGATCCATTCCCCGCATATTTCACCCTTTGTCAGCGCAAGTGATCTTTATAAAATTCTGCAATATGCTGGCTTTAGTTTTATTATAGTCGAGAATGACACCGTTGAGACCGAATATGACAATCCAATAGCTTTAATGCGTGAGCTAAACCATATGGGAGAGTCAAACAACCTCTTTACCGCTCACCCAATCATGCCAAAGAAGCTGTGGAACAAACTACTGAGCATACAAGAATCATGTAATGATTCCTTTGAAATCATTACATTGGTTGCTTCCTAACTATACCATACTATCAACTTCACCGACTATTGCTATAATACTATCAGGCTCAGAGGATAATTGGCTTAACTCCATCGAAGTTCTATGTAAACTAGTAATAACGCTTGCTATAATACTACCTTCGATTTCTCCACTATACCCAGGCCAATCTTCATCATCAGTTTCGCTATATACTACATCTCGTGCTTCAATAATATCTATGATTTTTTGCGCCAAGCTTTTGGGCCAAACTTCTCTAGATACTACCTTACGCATTAAATCAAAATTCTCCAAATTATCGATCTCTATTCTTATCTCGAAACATTTACAGATCCTCTCAATCATTGCTTCAGATAAGATTGGCAAGGGCTCAGTAAAACTCGCCCCTGTGTACAAAACTTCAGCTAATTTATAAACAATAATAGCTTCCTGAATTTGAGCAAAGCTTTCCGGCGTTATATGATCTATATATTTTGTTAAATATTCCTCTAAAGCTACAGTGTTAGTAGCCATAGTAGTTTTAGTTAAACGATATATTATCCTACTTACTATCATTTCAGCACATTCTAATAAGAATTCACTATGATCTTCACCCCCTTCTAACTCTGGTGTTTTAAGTGATAAATTATTAATGTTTAAAAAATTATCTAAACAGAAAGTAGCCTCAACTAACTTTACTATTTCATCTGATAATTTGTTATACCTCATTACTATATCAACATATCTCAGACAAGCTCCACATCCAATCAATAATTTCGTGATTTCTATTTGATCCTTTGATACTGCAAGCATTATGGGGCTATTGCGATAACGATCCACTAAATTAATTTCACACTCTTGATTAATCACCAACTTCACAAGTTCAATATTCCCACTCTGGACAGCAAACATCACCGCGCCACGTCCTAAATTATCTATATATTTTATAGAAGCGCCACAGTTCAATAAAAAGCGCACTACTTCTTCATGACCGTTGTGAAGAGCAAACATCAAAGCGCTTTGCCCATCTTCATTCCTTAAATTTATGTAATGACTTGAGAGTGACTTTTTAGTTAAAAGTAATCTCACTATTGAAAGATTACCATTCCTAGCAGCGAGCATTAAAGAAGAACAAGTACTATCTGAGTGGTCTAAAGCCCCTCTACCAAGCAATAATTTAGCTACATCAGCCCTACCATTTTGGAGCGCAACTAACAAAGGTCTTATGTTATACATAGCTCTTATATTAACCTCAGCTCCCATATCTAGCAACGAAGCAACTAAATCTAATGAACCACATTTCGCTACCGAGATCAAAGCACTCTCTGTACCAAATATAGCATTAATCTGCGCTCCTTGCGCTTGTAAATATTGCATCACTTCTATATAACCACTAATAGATGCATGGTAGAAAGCATAAGACTTCATATTAACATCAATGCTTGAAGAGGATTCTACCAAAAGCTTAACTACAGCAAGATTCCTACTATCCACAGCGATTGTCAGAGCCGAAAAGTTAGACACGGCATGAATAATACTAGCATCTGCTTTATAGTCTAACAAAAGACGTACTAATTCTATAGAACCATGACCGCAAGCAAACATTAAAGCAGTCTTGCCTTTGCCAGTAATAAAATCACCATTAATCGCTCCATCTGCCTGCATATTAACATTAGCTTTATGCTCTAATAAATAAGCAGCAATATCAATACGCCCAGCCGCGCAAGCCCACATCAAAGAAGTCATGCCTAAGCGGTCCTTCTCATCAATAAAGTTAGCGTTCACTAACTCCAACTCTTCAACTATTTTTTTAACTTGATCAATATCACCAGCCTGTACTGCTGCTATTAATTTTGGCATATGATTACCTCTCTACTTGCTCCCAAGCTCCTTTATGTGTTTGCTTATAGTAATTAAGAATATTCTTTGAAATATTTAGTTTCTGATATACCACTTTTATAGCTTCGGAATCATCTGTGAATAATACAAATATACGCTCAAAATCTTCATATATGCCATCTAATGTGTCAAATAACATCAGCATATTAGCGTCTATTGGATTTTCTTTACCCGTGGTAATATAGATTGGATGCCGCTCATGCTGCTCGTCACTAGCGCTGCAATGTGGGATAAATAACTTTTGTGCGAAAGTCCACAAAGTACGGTTCAGCGATTCTTGCTTCTCGACATTTGGCACCCTCACTAACACTTTAGCATTATTTTGATAACATTTTTCAAGTAACCTGCAAGCAGATTTCTCTGGAGTCTCTGCCGCTAAATGATAAAAACTAATCTGAGCCATAATTATAATATATTGTCATTATTAAATATGTTATAGTTTCACTTATACTAAAAAACACCAGATGATGCTAACAATAACATATTTAATCACCGTATTTAATAAAGAAAAATATATCGCAAAAGTTATTGAGTCTTTAAAAGCAATAACTGAAGACTTTCGCAAAGAATTTATTTTTATTGATGATGGGTCAACAGACAAATCTATTGAGCTTATAAAACGCCATACTGCTACATTAAAAAATACCATTATTGTTTCACAAGAAAATCAAGGGCCAGCAATAGCCCTAAATAGAGGCATCAGCTTAGCGCGTGGTGATTATGTTTTTTTTGTTGATGGCGATGATATTATTACCTCTGAAGCAACTTCATTATTACTTAAAGCCTGTAACGATTTTAACACGCAAGTAGCATTTGGAGCGCGCGGTAAGTATGATGCAATCACGGGAGAAAAATTTTCTAACGTCATTGCGAGAAGATCTTTAGATCGACGTAGCAATCCAATAAGATTTCTTATAGCTATAACTCAAAGGTCTCTCAACATAATCAAAAATAATATATTACTGGATTGCCACGTCGCTAACGCTCCTCGCAATGACGCTGCTAACCTCATACAAGACCCAATTGCTACACTCCTTGCCGGTAAAATCCCTAGAATACGCGCTATAGGCTCATCCGGATCTTTAGTAAAAATGGAGCTGTTAAAAAAAGTTGGTGGCTCTGATGAAGAAGTATTTGTGCAAGATTTTTCTCTGGCACTCAAATGCGCCCTACATAGCAATTTCGTACATGTAAATCACCCTACATCCTTCGAGCCCATAAGCTATGATCATAACAACCTTTCTTCGAACAAAGCTTTTGAGAGCTATAACAGCCTAAAAGCCTTAACGAATTTTATTAAAAGCAACCCACAAATTGCAGAGCAATATAAGTTAGAATTATATAGACTATTGTGGTCGATCATGTGGAAGTTAAATAAATACAACTTTAAAACATTATACCACTATATCCTTTCTAAAGGCACCAATCACGACCTAAGCGTCTCAGAGTTACTAGCTCTATACCAAGAAAATATCAAAAAACTATCATGATAATCTGGCAAAAAATAGATACACCGACCCAGTATAATAAAATGCTTATGATCATGGAAAGTAAGGTTGATGAAGTGATATCTGGCCGCTCTCCTGAAACTATTTTCTTAACTGAGCACGAAGATGTCTATACCGCTGGCACCAATGCTAAGGCAAATGAACTAATAGAGGCTCATTTCCCGGTGATTCATACTGGCAGAGGCGGTAAATTTACTTATCATGGACCTGGCATGAGAATTATTTATCCAATTATCAATCTAAATAACAGAGAAAAAGACCTGCGCGCATATATCAAATCCCTTGAGCATTGGATAATTAACACCTTAGCTCATCTTCATATCAAAGCATACCTCATTCCAGGACGCGTTGGAATATGGACACTCGGGCCAAAAGGAGAATCAAAAATAGGGGCTATTGGCGTCAGGGTCAAAAAATGGGTAACTTATCATGGCATCGCCGTAAACATCTCCCCGGATTTAAGCAAATTTAGTGGAATCATCCCTTGTGGGATAAATGATGCGCACGTCACATCTCTACAAGAGCTTGGGGTCAATATTAGTCTTGATGAATTCGATGAGATCTTAAAAAAGCATTGTCCATTTTAAGTTAATTTAAGTCGCAGCAATTGATAATACTACCACCTCTTTAGCCCCGGCTTTTTTCAGTAACCGCGCACATAGGCCAATAGTCGCACCAGTAGTTATAACATCATCGACCAAGATAATGCGCTTATTCTTAATTTGATCAATATTTTTAAGGGCGAGCGAGCCCTTAATATTCTCCGCCCTACCCTTGCGAGATAAACTAGTCTGCGCCCTAGTCCATTTAGTTTTAACTAATATATCATTATAAATCGGCAGATCTATTACTTTACCAATAGCGCTAGCTAACTCCCCAGCTGGATTATACATACGAAATAATCGTTTGAAACGATGCATTGGCACTGGCACAATCACATCACTACCCGTTAACTCACTTTGATACCTAGCAACTAGCATATCAGCAAAATATCTCGCTAAAATGGTTTTATCATAATATTTAAACGAATGAATAATCTTCTTACTATATTCATCAAATTTAAATAACGACCGCGAACGATCAAAAGATGGAGCTTTTTCTATACAACTTAAACACTTCTGATTGCCCGGTAAATCAAGAGCAAATTCACGCCCACAACATGCACAAAAAGGCGCGGCAATAAAATTTAAATCCTTAAAACAAGAACCACAAACACTATTCGCTTCTTGAGTCAAATTTGCGCAAGCAAGACAACGTTTGGGCAATAGATAATCAATGATATTATGATAGATTTTCTGAAGCATGTAGTTAATGGTTTTTGTAGGGTTCATTAGTCATATATTAGGCTCCTCGCAATGAGGGGCGCTTACCTACTCCGGTAACAGGATCTCTCTTTTTCCTGAATGATTAGGCTCAGATAGCACGCCCTCATCTTCCATACGTTCAACAATTAGCGCTGCTCTGTTATAACCGATCCGAAGACATCTTTGTATATAACTAGTCGAGGCCTTACGATCACGTTTCACAATCGCAATAGCTTGCTTATAGAGACTATCATCATCAGTGCCACCATCGTCATCTAAACCATCCATTTCATCTTTCTCTTCGGAGGTCACTTCAGTTACATATTCTGGGGTTCCTTGAGCTTTTAAGAATTGGGTGATATTCTCTACTTCTCTATCATCCACAAATGGACCGTGGAACCTCTCAATACGCGAATTACTACCCATATACAGCATATCACCCATACCAAGTAATTGCTCCGATCCTTGCTCGCCCAAAATAGTACGACTATCAATTTTTGAAGTAACTTTAAAACTCACCCTACTTGGAAAATTGGCCTTAATAACACCAGTAATCACATCAACAGAAGGTCTTTGGGTCGCCATAATGATATGAATACCGGCAGCACGAGCCATTTGAGCCAAACGCTGTATCGAGCCTTCAATATCCTTTCCGGCAACGATCATCAAATCCGCCATTTCATCAACAATCACCACTATAAATGGTAATTTTTTCATCTCCATTGGCATTGATTCATAAATCGGCTTACCTGTTTCTGGATCAAAACCCGTCTGCACAGTGCGCTCTAACTGCTCACCTTTTGCAGCTGCTGCCATTACTCTTTCATTATATCCAGCGATATTACGAACCCCTAAGTTAGACATTAAACGATATCGATTTTCCATTTCCTTGACCGCCCATTTAAGAGCGACTACAGCTTTTCCTGGCTCTGTTACTACTGGTGTTAAAAGATGTGGGATACCATCATAAACTGAAAGCTCAAGCATCTTTGGATCAATCATGATAAATTTACAACTCTCAGGACTATGTTTGTACAAAAGAGAAATGATCATCGCATTAATGGCCACAGATTTACCAGAACCAGTCGTACCAGCGACCAGCAAATGAGGCATTTTTGCGAGATCCACTACTGCGGGCTTACCACCCAAATCTTTACCTAAAATAATAGGCAAACTAAAAGATGAATTCTGATATTCTGACGTTTCAATCAAATCGCGCAGACTAAAAAACTCTCGCTTCTGATTAGGCAGCTCCACACCCAAAGCATTACGCCCAGGGATCACTGCAATACGTGTTGAAACAGCACTGAGAGAACGCGCAATATCATCGGCTAAACCAATAACTCTAGAAGATTTAGTCCCGGCTGATGGTTCAAGTTCGTATAAAGTAACCACCGGCCCTTGGCTAATGCCAACAATTTCACCTTTAACACCGAAATCCTTTAGTACTTTCAGTAAATGTTCGGCATTTTCTTCTAGTTGCTCGTTGCTCTCAGGGATAATAGTTTGATTATTATATTTTCCAAGCAAATCAATTGTTGGTAATTGATAATCTGAACTATCACTCACATTTACTTTCTGATGCATAACCGGCGCGCTCATCGCTTCATCATCATTTTCTAATGCTGTAGTAGGCGCTATTTTGGCCCTAGCAACTGGGGATATTCTCTCTTTTAAAACCTTTGTTGCCTTAAACGACTCTTGATCCTTTAATTTAACATTTAATGTCATCAAATCCGCTCTATCCCATCCAGTAGAGAATAAGAAGGACGTTATAGCAATCATGATCAAGATCAGAGAGAAAATAAATTCTGACTCCAATAAATAGGGTGAGAATAAATATCCTATCCATCCACCAGGGCCAGCGGGAAAGCAATTAAATGGAATCATTCCAAGGCATGCTGAAGTAGAAATTAAAGCAATCACTAAACTGAACAATCTTAAATACCACCAATTGACTAAGCGTTTATAAAACAAAACAAAGGCAATACTCATTGCATACAACGGTATCAAAAAAGCAGATAGACCAAAGATCTGCATCAAAATATCAGCAACATAAGCCCCGTAAAACCCTAATAAATTACTAGGCATTTCGTTAGTCGCTGTATTGAAAGAAGGATCACTCGCGCTATAAGAAATAAGCAAAGCTATAATACCAAGACTAAGAGCAATGCAAACACAAGCCCTTACGCGAAAATCAAAAAAATATTTGTTCAAATCTGTAATCATAATACTAATATATAATAGTCAACTTAAGTTTAATCTGCATCTAGGCGTGAAGATACGATGCCTATTAATATAGGTGAGTATCAATGGGTAACGATACAGGTTCAAATCAATTGACTATAATACAGGAAAGCACTGATGTCAAAAAACTCTCTACAATGCTAAAAATACAATCCGAAAGAAAAAAATAACCTTCTATTATCTTTTATATTAGAAATAGGATTCTTACTAATGTAAATTGATGGGTAATAAATAACTTCTATCTAGTGATATGATAAATAAAATTTTAATCATTGTTGCGGCGCTTATTCTCAGCGCTTGTGCGAGCAAAAATAATTCTACTATCATAGCCGGTAAAAGCAATGGAGATTTGCCGCCGATAACAATTCATTATAATGGCGACCACCCCCCTCCTGTCATCTTTGTGAAAGACCAACTTCCTCCGCTAAAAACTATGACACCTAATTATATATTATATGGCGATTCTTATTGGTGGTGGCGCGCTCACTAAGAACAAATTAAAACTAGATCTAGAATTCATATTATGCTAATAATACCAGGTCCAGATTGAAGTTTATTTAATGCAAAAATATCATAACATCTTCACTTCGCATATCGAGCAAATAAGGGCCGAAGGGCGCTATCGCGATTTTGTTGGAGTATTACGCCAAGCAGGGAACTTCCCTTACGCTACTTACGTGCCAACGGGCAAAGAAATTATCATGTGGTGCACTAATGACTATTTAGGCATGAGTCAACATCCCAGTGTGCTCGCGTCAGCTATAGAGGGTTTAACTACCGCCGGCACTGGATCGGGCGGCACACGCAATATTGGTGGCAATAATGGCGCATTAATCAGATTAGAGGAAACGTTAGCAAAGCTGCATAGCAAAGAAAAGGCATTGGTTTTTACTTCCGGCTATGTCGCGAATGATTCCACTATCGTTGCGCTTGCAAAAATCATGCCTGATGTCGTCTTTTTTTCAGACGAAAGTAACCATGCTTCAATTATATCTGGCATCAATAATTCAAAAAAAGATAAATATATCTATCGTCATAATGACACCGATCACTTAAGATCTTTATTAGAACAAATTCCTAAAGACCGCCCAAAAGTCATTATATTTGAATCGGTCTATTCAATGGATGGCCTTAAATCTCCAATGAAAGAAATTTGTGACTTAGCGGCAGAATTTAATGCTCTAACTTATATCGATGAAGTGCATACCGTTGGTCTATATGGCAAGAATGGAGCGGGAATGGCCGAGCAAGAGAATCTAGCTCATCGCATTGATATTATCCAAGGCACTCTAGGCAAAGCTTTTGGTGTTATTGGTGGCTATATTGCTGGCAATCATAATTTGATAGACGCAATACGCCTAACCGCGCCAGGGTTCATCTTCACCACCTCACTCCCACCATCAATTGCCGCCGCAGCAAATGCCAGCATTGAGCATTTAATGACCTCAGATAGCGAGAGAGAAAACCATCAAGATAGAGTCAGGACTTTAAAGAACGCACTGAGCGCTGCTGGAATATCCTATATTCACAACGAAAGCCATATCGTCCCTATTATGATTGGAGATCCATTAATTGCAGCGCATATTTCTCAAAAACTATTGCTAGAATATAATATTTACGTTCAGGCTATCAATTTTCCAACGGTCCAACGAGGTACCGAAAGACTAAGGCTCACACCAACACCTTGTCATACCGATGAAATGATCTTGAGCCTTGTCGCCGCGCTAAGCAAAATATTCCAAGAATTAGATATTAAACCTTTTAGCAAAGTTGCATGATGCCAATATTCTCCTTCCCGAATATCAATCCTGTTATCTTATCTTTTGGTCCCCTAGCCATTTCCTATTATTCTCTTGCTTATGTAATTGGCATAATTCTAGGAGCTTTTTACGCTTCTAAATTAGCAGAGCAATATACCAAGAACATCAATGGTAAAATGATGGAAGATTTTATCACTTATGCCGTCCTTGGTATAATCATAGGTGGACGTCTTGGCTATGTCTTGTTTTATGATTTAAACAAATTTATAAATCATCCAATAGATATACTAAAGACTTACGAAGGCGGCATGTCTTTTCATGGAGGCTTTGCTGGTATTATCATCTCATCACTAATGTTTTGCCGTAAAAACAAACTACCATTTTTTGCTTTAACTGATCTACTAGCAATAGTAACACCAATTGGACTATTACTTGGACGCATTGCAAATTTTATCAATGGCGAGCTCTATGGACGCATCACTGACGTTCCTTGGGCTTTCATCTTCCCCGGTAGCGATAATATGCCGCGCCACCCAAGCCAGCTATATGAAGCGTTTCTAGAAGGATTATGCTTACTAATCATCATGTTCTTAAATCGTCATAAGCTCAAACTTTCTGGTTATAACTCCGGCCTATTTATTATTTGCTATGGATCTTTTCGTATCTTCATCGAATATTTCAGAGAGCCAGATGCGCAGCTAGGTTTGTTCTTTGGTGCTTTTAGCATGGGACAATTGTTATCAATCCCAATGATCCTATGCGGTATTATAATAATAAAAAGGGCAATGAATGCGGATGGACGCAAATAACATCAAATCTATCGCGGAGCTCATGAAAGAAGCAATGTCTGCTTCACCAAATTCTTACTATAAAGCTCAGCAACCATTAGGAGAGCAAGGAGACTTCATTACCTCACCAGAAATATCACAGATGTTTGGTGAAATGATAGGAATATGGGCAATACATTCCTTTATAGCACTTGGCACCCCTTTAGAATTTAACTTAGTTGAACTAGGACCAGGACGGGGCCTTCTGATGCGCGACCTACTAAATGGCACGTCAAAACAAACAGTATTTCATCAAGCTCTTAAGATTCATCTCTTAGACATAAACCCAATATTAATTGCCGAGCAGAAAAAACAATTGCTAAGTTACGCAGTAAATTGGATCGATAAAATAGAAGATTTACCTCCCCTTCCCACTATTTTCATCGCTAATGAATTTTTTGATGCCCTACCAATCAAGCAATATATCAAAAAGAATACTCAGTGGCATGAAGTGCATGTCATGATAAAAGAGCATAATGCAACAGAGATAATATATTTGGATATAAGCGAAGAAAAGCAGCAGCAATTAAATGATCAGCATCCAAACACGCAGGAAGATGGGATTGTCGAAGAATCAACAGAATCCCTTAAAATCATGCAATCAATTGCGTGTCATATTAAAAAGTACAAAGGCGCCGCAATTATTATCGATTATGGCTATGATATAGAGCCTGATAATCGCACTAAAAACCAATATAACTCAACTTTGCAAGCGATAAAGGATCATAAATTTCATCCGGTTTTTGAAGATTTAGGCCAGGCTGATCTATCCGCTCATGTAGATTTTTATTCTTTAAAAAGCGTTGCTTTAAAACAAGGGCTAAAAGTAACAGGGGCAATCTCTCAAAGAGCCTTACTACAAACTTTAGGCATTGATTTACGCCTGGAAAGCCTTACTAAGCAAAACCTAGAGCTAAAAGAAATTCTAGAGAAGCAACATCATAGGCTAACGGCAAAAGAAACAATGGGAGAATTGTTTAAAGCAATTATTGTTGAATATTAACCACACTCTCTGCTATTATCACTTCTTAAGATATAAAAAAAGAATATGAGCCGCACCGCAATCGCAATATTATCCACTGAAAATCTACTACATAACCTTCAGGTTATAAAATCAGCTGCGCCTAAGGCTAAAATCATTGCGATGGTTAAGGCCAATGCTTATGGGCACGGCATCCGATCAGTTGGGATGCGTCTAGATGCGCATACAGATATGCTAGGCGTTGCTTCTATCGATGAAGCTCTGGCGCTCAGAAACGTTGGGGTAAAAACCCAAATCATGCTTGCGCAAGGAATCTTCGAGCCAAACGAACTCATTACCGCTGCGGCCGAAAAATTCCATGTGGTTTTTCATAACCAAGCACAATTAGAATGGCTGGAAAAAACCAACCTCCCTAGCCCCTTAAATTGCTGGCTTAAAATTAATACTGGTATGGGTCGCCTTGGACTGCCGCTGGCAAAAGCGAAAAAATATTATGATAAATTACAAAATCATCATTCGGTAGAAAAACCAATAAGAATCATGTCGCATTTCGCTTGCTCCGATGAGATTGATCATCCACTGAACCAAGAGCAAATCAGTAATTTTGAAAATTTTATTAAGGGTACCGAAACTGAATATAGTTTTTGTAACTCGGCGGCTATTTTTAATTTCCCAGAGCAACATTATGATTATGTCAGGACTGGAATTGCATTATATGGCATCAGCCCAATTGCCTCAAAATCCGCATCAGAGCTCGGGCTAAAACCAGTCATGACTTTGCAAACCAGCCTTATGTCCGTACAAAATATGAGCAAAGGCTCAAATATTGGTTACTCCGCCCGCTACAATTGCCCTGAAGATATGCCAGTTGGAATCATTGCTTTTGGTTATGGCGATGGCTACCCAATTGGAGCAAAAGATGGCACTCCAATATTGGTCAATAACAGCGAATGTAAGCTAATCGGCCGCCCTTCAATGGATATGATTGCGGTAGACTTAAGAAACTGCCCTGATGCAAAAGTTGGCGATCCAGTAACCCTTTGGGGAGAAGGTTTGCCGATAGAGAGAGTCGCAGAATATATGCCCGGTAACATCACCTATAATATGCTAACTGCCATACAAAATAGAGTCAAATTCATTTGGACAAAAGTGTTGTAGAACGTACCGACGCGGCAATCCAGTTTTATATTCCTAATACTTACTCTTCATTTATTAAAATAAAAAAATAGTGCCATAAATTATCTTCGCTTCCATTCGTCAATCTCTTATAGACTTTTGCAGGAGGGAATATCCATGAATCACCACATCGTATAGCGATTGCCTGATACTGTTCATTTATCGCCCACTCACCGCTTTTATTTTTTAGATACACTTCGCCAATATACCCACCTAACATTTTGCACATTGTGTGTACATAATTTTCTGAAGGGCCTTTTTTAAAGATTTTAGCTAAAAAACCTTTGGGAAGCTGCTCAAACAATATTTGGGCAATATTTTCAATATCTTTTATACTTTCATTGCTATAATCAAGCGTTATGCCAAACTTCAACTGCGCAAAATCAACCGCATCTTGCGCATAAGCGATCATCATATCGTTCACTGTAGGCTTTGACATAATTTCACTCTCTTTTTTACTTACACAAATATCATAATAATTCAAATCACAAGACTTTAACATAAAAAAAGAGCCCACAAGACTTATGCTTGGGACTCTTTAATTCTTTTGAGATAGTCATTTAATTTTAAGTAGGGACTAGGCGTGAAGCTGCGATGCGTATATTAATACGTGAGCAGCGAACAACAACGTCCCCGCTTAAAAGTAACTGACTATTTATGCAGCTGAATTTTCTTCTTCTACTACTGCTTCAATAACTACTTCTTCTTCATCTTGATCTTTTGATTTGGCAGATGGGTTTTTAAATTCCTTTAAAGCGTCAACTGCTTCAGATTCAGAACGTGCAACATTAATAATAACATTGGTTGTAACTTCAGAATGCAGAATCAAAGATACTTCATAAACACCAAGATTCTTAATTGGTTTATCCATATGCACTTGTGAATGCAAAATTTCATAACCAGCATCATTTAAAGTCTTAGAAACTTCTTTATTTGCCACAGAACCAAATAATCTTCCATCAGCAGCAGATTGTCTGATAAAGGTAAAATCCTTACCAACAATTTTAGCACTTAAAACTTCAGCTACTTTTTTTGCTTCCGCATTCTTTGCTTCAAGCTCGACTCTTTGTTCAGCAATAACTCCACGATTAGCTTCAGTTGCTCTTACCGCGAAACCTTGAGGCACAAGAAAATTTCTACCAAACCCAGGTTTTACTGCAACTTCTTCACCAATTTTACCCAGTTTACGTACTGGCTTTAGTAAAATAACTTTCATAAATATCTCCTAATTATTTTCCGCCGTGATTTACAAAAGGCAATAATGCAAGAACACGTGCTATTTTAATAGCATTTTTAAGTTGTCTTTGCTTCTTTGCACATACGTTTGTGATACGGCTAGGTAATATTCTTCCACCTTCAGACACAAATTTTAATAATAAATCTGGATTTTTAAAGCTCACTTCTGGCGCATTTTGTACTGATAAAGGACAACCTTTACGTCTTCTAAAGAAAACTTTATTTGTTGTTCTATCTGCAGTACGTGCTAAAGATGGTTTTTGCTCTTCTGACATTTATTCTTCCTCAAAAAATTTTATATATTTTAGATATCAAGACTATCTTTATTCAAAGTAACATCGATTGTGATATCATCTGCGCCTGTTTTACTACGCAAAATTGCTGATGGCTGATCACTAATAGACTCAACAGCTAAAGTCATATATCTTATAACATCTTCACTGAGCTTGATTTTACGCTCTAATTCTTTCACTACGGCTGGCATAGCTTCAAAACCTAAAAGAGTATAATGCCCTTTCTTGTTATTGTTAATTTCATACGCCAGGTTTCTAAGACCCCAATATTCGTTTTTCTTAACTGACCCACCTTCAGTGGTAATGATTTTGATAAAATCATCGGTGATTTTATCAACATCGTTTGATGATATATCCTGACGGATAACAAAAACTAACTCATATAGAGACATTACTTTAGACCCCGTAATAATTTACTTATTTATAAATAAAACGCAGTTTATACCAATATTATCCAGAGATTTCAAGCACAATCTTTATATAAGCACACAATTATAGCAAAAAACTTATATAAACCCAAAATAAAGCAGAGCATCTTAATAAATATAATGAGCATAACATGCTATATTAAAGACAAATTGGACGTTTTATTACTAAAATATTAAAAGATTGACATATTATTTATATTAATTATTATCATAAAAGAATAAAACACCTTGTTTTCGCCTCTATAATGCTTGCAATAGATAAATTTGAATTGTAGTATTATAATTAACGGAGCTTATAGCAATTGCAACTTAAACTTTATAAATTGAAAAATTATGTCTGATAAATTACCTCCAAAAATCCTAATTCTTGAAGCTGACGAAATCGCTCGTACCACCCTATCTAATAGCATAGAACGCTATTGGTTTACCGTCCTTAGAGCTGGCAATATAGAGACCGCTGTGAGAATTGCTTCAGTCAATCGCCCAAACGTTGTGATAATAAGTTCAAGAAACGAAGGCTTTGCTACTGACGAAGCTGCGTTTCAAATACGTCAAGTTAAAGGATGCGCTGATATTCCCATCATCTTCATTATGCAAGACACAGAAACACCGTTAGATTATAAACCTCTAGATAATAGTCTAATAGAATGCGTCCCAAGACCATATACTCCAAATGAAGTTTTAATTGCAGTCAAGGCTTTACTACGTAGATCAAAACCTATTTTCCAAGACAAAGTTATAAAATATAAAGACGTTAGCATGGATCTTGCTACCTTTAAAGTAATGCGCGGCACTAAGAGAATTCATTTAGGTCCAACAGAATTTAAAATCCTTGAACTCTTAATTCAATCACCAAAAACTATTTTCTCTAGAAATCAAATAATTGATTATGTTTGGGGCGCGGATCAAAATATCGAAGCTCGCACTGTCGACGTTCATGTTAATCGCTTACGTAGTTTAGTTAAATTACATGCAGATGAAGTACCTTTTATCAAAACCGTACGTAGTGCAGGATATTGCCTTAATTTACCTGGCGAGATTGCATAAGTAGGATCAAAATTGTTACACAATCAAGACATCGCCTATAACACTACATATACGATAAAAAGGTTATTTTTAAACCATATCCGTCCTTACGTTGCCAAAATCGCACTTGCACTATCTTTTATGGTAGTAGTTGCTGCTTCTGGCGCGGCTATAGTATATCTCACCAAGCCAATGATTGACGAGGTCTTTGTAAACCGCAACCAAGATCGCCTTACTACCATCACAATCATTACTCTATGCTTATTCATTGTTAAAGGTGTATCAGAATATTTCCAAGGCTACCTGATTAAATATGTTGGACAACGTATTCTAACCGACTTACAGATGGTCATGTATGAACATCTAATCAAATCAGATTTGCAGCTAATACAAACCCAATCTTCTGGTCGCCTCATTTCGCGTTTCACCAACGATATTTCAATGATGCGCGGCGCAGTATCCAACCTGCTTGTTGGTTTTGCAAAACATTTTTTATCCGTCGCTTTTTTAATCGCCGTGATGTTTAAAGAAGAACCTTTTCTTTCTTTATGCACCTTTGTTGTCTTCCCGATTGCCATTTATCCAATCCATTTGCTTGGACGCAAAATGCGTAAAATAGCTTATAGCACGCAAGATGCTTTAGGCAATTACACCGCATCTTTGGATGAAACTTTTAGCTCAATTAAAGTAGTTAAATCTTACCTTGGAGAGAATGTCGAGATAGAACGTGCACATAAAATGACTGACAATATCTTCGGCCTATATAAAAAATCTGCACGTCTTGATGCGCTCACCTCTCCTATAATGGAAATACTAAATGGCCTCGCTGTTGCTGGCATCTTATGGTATGGTGGAAGTTTAGTAATTCAAGGCGAAACTACGCCTGGTGCATTTTTTGCTTTCATCACCGCTTTTGTTTCAGCCTATCGCCCTTATAAAAGCCTAGTCTCACTAAATGTGAATTTACAAGAAGGGCTGGCCGCTTCTAGAAGATTATTCCAAGTCCTTGATACCGAGCCAGAAGTAAGAGATCTACCTGGTGCTACTGATATCAATTTTACCAAACCAGATGTGATATTCCAAGACGTATCCCTAGATTTTGATGGCAAAAAAGCCTTATCGCACCTGAACTTCTCAATAGAAGCTGGCAGCACTGTTGCCTTTGTTGGCCAATCCGGTGGTGGCAAAACTTCAATTGCAAATCTTCTGGTAAGATTTTATGAAGTAAAATCTGGAAAAATTCTAATCAACAATCACGATATTAAAGACATAACAATTCAATCCCTACGCCGTCAGATAGCATTAATCACTCAGGATACTATGCTCTTTGATGCGAGCATATCTGAAAACATCGCCTACGCCTCACCTAACGCAACAAAAGAAGATATAATTAAAGCTGCAAAGAATGCCTCAGCTCATGAATTCATCATGTTGTTACCGCAAGGGTATGACACAATTATAGGATCACAAGGACTCACACTCTCAGGTGGGCAAAGACAAAGAATTTCAATTGCTCGCGCCTTCCTAAAAGATGCTCCGATTTTAATCATGGACGAAGCAACTAGCGCGCTCGATACCAGGGCTGAAAATTCTATCCAACAAGCGATGCAATTACTACGCAAAAACCGCACCACAATAATTATTACTCATCGATTATCAGCAATAGAAGATAGCGATAAAATCTTTGTCATGAAAAATGGCAGCGTCGTTGAAAGCGGTACTCACCTGGAACTACTCAAAAAAGAAGGCGAATATTACCTCCTTTCTCTGCATGATCATAAATCACCAGAGGCTTAAGTACTAACTTATATCATATCCCCAAGCAAATCAGCATCAATCTGCATTTCGCCTAGTATACACCCCTCAGTCGTGCTTGCATCGATAACAGACACTTCGCGCTCACTGGCGGCCCTAGTCGCCATCGCCTCTTCGATCACTCTGAATCTAACAACAGGTAAATTTACTTTGCCAAGCGTATCATACTCTATCATCGGCATTATTTTAACTTTCGTCATCACATCTCCTTAATTTAACTTAGGGTTAATCTTTACACTTGTATTGCACCATAAAGTGTATTTATGCACAATAAATCACTTGATTTTTAGTCCGTTGCTAGGCGTAAAACCAATTTATAAGGAGGGAGTTTTAGGAAAAACGAAGGCGAGCACCTCGGAGCGTACTTATGGCACGCCAGGAGCGGAGACAAGTTTTGACGACAAAATCACCCTTAGAAATCGGTTTCTACTATTAAACCCCTCTTATCCTTACTACCTTACGTCTCAGCTCCTTCATATAGCCAAGAAACTGACTGACAGAATCGACGATATCATCATGCCGGCTATTAGGAAAAAGGGTAACTTCTTGCAAAAAATCATTGAGCCAACTCACCTGACTGGGCAAAATCACTCTCCCCTCTTGAAATAATGGCATCACGGCAGCAAAACGGGTGATCTTATCTAGTTTTGGTCTTTGCGGAATGATATTTTGCACCCCATCAGCACGCAAATCTTGAATAATCGATTGCCCACTGGCCTTATCTTCAATTAAGATAATTTTTGGATTCCAGCGTTTACTTAACTTACGCGCTTTTTCTTTAAGGCTAGGATAATCTAGGCGTTGCCTAATCATATCGACAAGGTAATAATGACTGCCACTAATGCCCCAAGTGGTACAAACAGAGTAATCACATGTATTTGAGATTTTAATCGCTGTATCCCAGCTTTGCACATAGTATTCCATCTCTTCGAGTCTGATATCAGCAAAGATTATATCTTTTTTCTCAAGCAATAAAGATTGAGACGAAATAGGCGCCTGCAAATATTGCGCAGCAAAATTATATTTACCTATTTCACGCTCTAACAGCAATAAACTCTCTGCATCATCGCGCGATTTATGCAAACATTCACCCATAGCGATGTCTATTTTACGATAAGATAGTTCAATAGTGGTTGGCTTGCTATAAATCGCCGGCAATTTAAGCACCTCCCATCTTTCTGGAAATGTGCTAGTTAAATGACCACAAAGATCTTCTTCATGGAGTCTCTGCATCACAACCACGATAGCGCCACCAGAGCGATGATTAAGCCTTGTAGCAAAAGTTTGCTCAAACCAATCTATCGTTTTGGCTCGCATTTTCTGTGAATGTATATGGCTTGGGTTATGAGGATCATCAATAATTAAAATATCACCACCCTCACCAGTAGCAGACCCACCGACCGACGTAGCGAAACGAAACCCATGCTGCGTGGTCATAAATTTGGCTTTCTGATTATGCGTCTTACTTAAAATAGTTTCAGGGAATGCATCCTTAAACCAGTCTGCTTCCATAATAGTACGACAATCCATTGAATGTTTAATACTCAGCATCTGGGAGTAACTCGCCACCATAATGCGCATAGTTGGGTCCTGCCCAAGCAGCCAAGCCGGCCAAGCGACGCTAACGCATACTGATTTTAAAGCGCGTGGCGGCATATTAATAATCAACCGTTTAATCTGGCCCTTACGTACTCTATTCAAATATTCCCCTATCAAAGCTATGTGCCAATTTGGCATATAGCTGATGCCAGGATTAATAGTATCAAAAGCTTTATTAATGAAACTATTCAAATCATTACGCAATAATGCTTTGAGCACCGCGTGATAATTTTCGCTATTATTTTTCTTCATTGTGCCTTTGCAAGAAACGATTGATGATATCTTGATCTTCGCTTGCAAGACTTACTGAAGTGCGATCACTTTGTGCCTTACTCATTTTGTTTAAATGCACAAAAGTAGTCACCAATTTATTTAATGTATCACTGGCAATTTTTTTAACCTGCATTGCATCTTTGCTACCACACTCCTCAAGCGAGTTAACCTCATCTTCAAGTAAAGTCATTAGCTTCGCCGTGAAGCTATATAGTTGATCTAAATTCTCTTTAATCATAAATTTTGTACCATTGTTGGTTGGATTTTGCATACTTATATCGCCTCACCCGTCATAGCGAGCAAAGCGTCGCTATCCAGCAAAAATTCAAACAATAAACTGGATAACTACGTCACTTGCGTTCCTCGCCTGTGACGGTTACTATAAACGCTCACCCTATCGGCATTTTGCACAAGAAACCGAATCACCACCGTTTATTGGCCCAAGGCCGACATAAGCCCTTTTCTCATTAATAGTCATGAAATTGCTATCTGATATTTTACTCCAAAGATTTTCTCTTTTATCAGTTAAAGCTGAAATAGCATCACGATCAAAATCGATAATTAAATCTTCATGATAAAAATTCGATAGCCAATGAGTCAAAGCATTGGAGACTTTATCCAGCAAAGGAATGATCGTTTCTTCCCACAGGCCAAGGCGTGCTTCTTGCATATTGCTGTAAGTATTATCCCCGTTAATGCCAAGCAATTGCGGTGGAACGCCGAACGCCAGAGCAATCTCCCTTGCAGCCGCATTTTTAGACTCAATAAAATCCATATCTTTTGGACTAATACTCATTTCACGCCAATCGAGCCCACCTTCTAATAATAGCGGCTTACCTGAGTTAGACGAACCACTATAACGCTCGTATAATTGGCTTTTAAGTCGCTCAAATTGCTCATCACTTAAATAGCCAGAACTATCTTTCATAATCAGCGCACCACTCGGACGAGCTACATTTTTAAGCAAGGAATAATTCCATCTTGAAGCTTGATTATGAATTTCAATCGACATAGAAGCTGCTTCTAAACATGAAAGGCCATAAATCTGATCGGATGAATGATAATTTTTTAAATGTAATACGCGGGAAGTAGAAGTGATTTTATTGATCGGATATATATTCTCACCCCGCCCATGGCGATAAATATAGCGAGCCGGCACGCCTTGATCGCACGCTACTTCTGTTTGCTTCGCTGGCAAAACATATAGGGCATTTGGCGCAGCATCATTCTTACCAGCAGCTAGAATATAGCTATTACCAAAGAGCAATAAACTCGATATAATTTCCGTACAGAAATCCGCCCCGGCAGTCATTGGGTTTGGTTGGTTGAGCAAAGAATAAACCTGATGATGATCTAACTTTTCAGTCATATTATTACGTCTTCTTTTCACCACCCATGGCACATGACTAGCCGATTGTGCAATCAGATTCACGCAGCGATAAACAATCACATTTTGCTTATAAGACTCCGCTGAAGCAACTGGTCTTTGATCTAGAACGCTAGAGAAAGACTCGAGATTAAAAATATTCCCCGACTTAATATTGCTAGGTTTATTGTTTTTAGAAAAATATTTTTTGAACATCGAAAGGCCCTCATTAATAAAAGAGGGCCAATATAACATTAAAGTAAGGCAGCACTAATCCCTGGGTTGCCTGCATGGATAACGTCATGGCGAGAAGGTCATCAACAAGATCAGGATCACCAAAACCTCTTAAGAACTAATATTCCTCGTAGCGGTAGGAAGGCGAAGGCGTAGGCCATCGAGTTCTGGAGTGATAATGATCTGACAACCAAGTCTAGAAGTTTGGGTAAGACCAAATGCTAAATCTAGCATATCTTCTTCAGCTTCTGAAGGCACTTCTAATTTATCATAGAAGCTCTCATCAACAATAACATGACAAGTTGAACAAGCAAGAGACCCCTCGCAAGCACCTTCTAAATCGATATTATATTTATGCGCAACTTCCAGAACCGATAGCCCCTCTTCAGCTTCGACAATACGCTCCTCTCCTTCAGCAATTTCAAAGATAATTTTTGTCATAATTAATTCCTACTTAAAGAGTGGATGCCTCATTACTCACGCGCGCATGAGTAATGACTTTCTCAACACCTCTAATTTCAGAAGCAATAGAGGCCACTTTTTCTAATTCTTCGGTTGATCTTGCGATGCCAAAAATATAAACAATATTATGTGATGTCACGATAGTGTAATTGACAAATTTAATATCACGATTCACCATTGTCTTTGCTTTAATCTGCGTAGTAATTAATGAGTCCTTTGCATATTGCGTACCGTTAAAACTACCACTATTTTTATCAGTCTGTAATTCATTTAATACTTCTTTTACGCCCTCTTGATTCCACGCAATTTCAAGAGCTTTCATGATATCCTCTTCGGAATCAACAACACCCGTATACATCACGCGACCATCAACCACTTCAACATCAATTTTAGCATATAAAGCTCTAAAACCATCTTTAATAAAATTCGCTTTAATCTTTGCAGATATTTTGGCGTCATCTACCGCATCACCGATACTACGATCTTTTGCTACAGCGACCGTTGCACTAGTCGCACCGGCAAAAACAGTTGGAAAACATCCCGATAGTAATAATGATGCTAGGATTAATAATGATAGATTTAATTTATTCATTTCAGCACTCTAATTTAAATTCAAGTAAGCAAAAGGTATTATAATTTATTAGCAAGTCAAAGGCAAGGAGCAAAAATTATCAACCTTACAGATTATAATTAATATACTTCTCCATCACCCGCATCTTTTAAACTGCGTTTAAAAACATCATCTGATTCTTCTTCTATATGTGGGGTATGATCGATGACATCTTCTTCTCTAGCCTTACTACCAATATGTTTGTTCACTTCACTGAAATTAAATGGTAAAGATGGCATATCCTTCATAGCAGAAGACATAAAATCTATAAAAATTGGAAGCGCAACAGATGCTCCTGTGGCGGTTCGACCTAGGTCTTTTGGTCTGTCGTGGCCAACATAAGTACCGACAACTATATTAGGAGTAAAACCAATGAACCATACCGACTTACTATCATTAGTGGATCCCGTTTTACCTCCCATTATTTTACCCAACGACTTTGCCCTACCAGCGGTACCATTTTGCACCACTTGTTGCATCATACCATTTATTTGCTCCGCAATAGCTGGCTTGATTAAACGATAATGCTCGGCGGGAATAATTTGAGGCAAAGAGTCACGGTTACAGTTTTCACAAGTTCCTGCATCGCGGCGATAGAGCACTTTACCATTACTATCTTGAATGAGCTCAATAAAACGTGGTTTGACCTCCAAACCACCATTCGCAAAAGCACAATATGCGCTAGTCATACGGTCTAATGTCGTTTCTAATGCCCCTAGCACAATCGAAGGATAGGCTTTTGGCTCACTATTTACCCCAAAATGCTTAATTGTAGCTGCAACATTACGAAACCCCGCTTCTTGAGCTACTCTTACCGTAATAGTATTAAGTGATTTAGCAAGACCAGTAGTCATTGGTACTGGCCCTAGAAAATCTCTACTATAATTTTTTGGTTTCCATACCGGCAGTCCTGGGCCTAATGGAATAGCAACTGGTCCATCTTCGAAAATAGTATCAGGTGATATGCCATGCTCTAGCGCTGTTAAATATACAAAAGGCTTAATTGCCGAACCTGGTTGACGCAGAGCCTGCGTAGCACGGTCGAATTTACTAACCTTAAAATCATAACCACCCACCATCGCAAGCACCTGACCAGTGAAGGGATGCATCGCCATAATGGCACCATTTACTGCCGGAATTTGCCTTAAGCCATAATTTTTAACTAGTTTTTCAACAACTACTACATCACCTCTTTTTAGAATAGTAGTAGCAGATTTTAAATTAGTTGCTGCCCATTTCATTTCAGAAATAGGTATAGTGTTAGTATCTCCATTTTCTAAACCAATCTTTGCAGCTTCATCTGATACTGACAATATTACCGCCCTTTGATATTCATAAAGTGACAAAGTTTCTGGTAATTCTTTTAAGTTTTTCTGCCAATCATTCAAGTCGATTTTTGCTAAAGGACCGCGATATCCCTTTTTTAAATCATAATCTCTGATGCCTTTACGAAAAGCAAGCTCAGCACTCATCTGATATTTACTATTTAGCGAGGTAATAACCGTTAATCCGCCATTATAAAAGAATTCTTTGCCAAATTTAGCAATAATTTCTTCACGAACCTTTTCCGCATAATAATCAGCAGTGACAGTATCAGCCTTACTTCTTTTAACCAGCGTGATTGGGCTATCCATTGCTTCTCTAGCAACGCTAGAATTGATATAACCATCTTCAACCATACGGAGCAGAACATAGTCTCTACGAGCTTTGGCATGCTCATACCTTTTATTTGGGTCAAGGCTTGATGGGGCTTTTGGTAGGGCTGCTAGGAAAGCAGATTCTGCAACAGTTAATTCTTCTACCGATTTATTGAAATACACCTGCGCTGCCGCTGCAACGCCATAAGCACCGTGCCCAAGATATGTTTGGTTTAAATATAATTCAAGAATTTGTTGTTTTGATAGTTGCTCTGAGATGCGGTAAGAGAGAATTGCTTCCTTAACTTTTCTAGCAAGAGATCTCTCTGAAGTGAGTAGGAAGTTTTTCACCACTTGTTGAGTAATGGTAGAAGCGCCTTCCATACGCTTGCCTCGCAACACATTAGCAACGTTGGCAATAGCCGCACGAAAAATACCAAAAATATCAATACCTGGATGTTCATAATAATTCTTATCTTCTGCTGCAATAAAAGCTTCGGACAAAGATGGCGGAATAGTGCTAATTGGCACGAAAACACGATGTTCTTTAGCATATTCTTCGATTAACTTACCATCAGAAGAATATATACGCGTAACAGCTGGCGGGTGATAGTTTGATAAGGATGAGAAATCAGGCAGATCTTGGGCGTAATAATAGACTAAAGCGGTACCTATAACGCCACCCATTAAGGCCGCCAAGGTTCCTATTTTTAAGAAAAAAAACAATATTGATCTAAGCACTATAAGTGGTCCATATGGATATTATCGCTTTGTATAATATCCATAAAACTGCTATAGGTAAATCATT
>CAYTBU010000003.1:0-4931 GCA_964436105.1 uncultured Rickettsiaceae bacterium
TGGGCTTTCAGTATTCTTAAGGCCGCTAATCTGGCATAGAGATAATATCTCATTATCTCTATCGCTTTTTGATATGATTTTATGATCGATTTGAGGGTGGCTGAGTGGCTTTAATGTGCCAATACCAGCTGCGGATAAATCCCGCGCTACGCCATATACTCCAAGGCAATCACCTCTATTTGGGGTCACGGATATTTCAATCATTGGATCATCAAGGCCAAAATATTGTGCGATATTTTCTCCAATTATTGCATCTTCTGGTAATTCCGCAATTCCATCGCTCTCTTCGCTAATTAATAATTCTTGCTCTGAGCAAAGCATTCCGTTGCTTTTGACGCCTCTTATTTCTGAAGGCTTAATCTGAAAATTACCATTAGGAATCATGGTGCCAACTGATGCCAGAATAACCTTGATGCCAGCTCTTGCATTCGGCGCGCCGCACACTATTTGCAAAACTTCGTCTTTGCTTTTTACCTGACAAATTCTTAGCTTATCAGCGTTGGGGTGAGGGGTTGTGTCAATAATCTCCGCTACTTTAAAGTTTTTAAGCTTTGTGCTGTGGTCGATTACTTCTTCAACTTCTAGACCTATAGAATTAAGTGTCTGTAGAATTTGCTCTAACGATGCATTAGTATCGAGGAATTGTTTTAACCATGATAATGTGAATTTCATCTTGTTAATCCTCCTATGAAACTTGGTATGTCAAAAGCCGAGAAGCTGTAATGATCTAGCCAACGTTTATCGCCTTCAAAAAATTGTCTTAAATCTTCAATGCCATATTTTAGCATCGCAAATCTCTCTACCCCCATACCAAGAGCAAAGCCTTGATATTCTTCTGGATCTATATTTACATTGCGTAAGACATCTGGATGTACCATGCCGCAACCGAATACTTCTAGCCAGCGATCGGTGCCAGGAATTTTGATATCCACTTCAGCTGATGGCTCGGTGAAAGGGAAAAAGCTTGGACGTAATCTAACTTCGATATTATCTTTTTCAAAAAATTGCTTTAGGAATTCATCTATCAAATATTTCAAATGGCCCATATGTATATTTTTATCGATCATGAGTATTTCAATTTGATGGAACATTGGGGTATGGGTCATATCTGAGTCGCATCTGTAAGTGCGGCCTGGGGCAACAAATCTAAATGGTGGTTTGCCTTCTAGCATGGCTCTGATTTGTACTGGGGATGTATGAGTCCTCAGTAAATGATTACCTTCAAAATAGAAAGTATCGTGCATCTGGCGAGCAGGGTGGTGATCTGGAATATTTAGGGCTGTAAAATTATGCCAATCATCTTCTATGCTTGGCCCTTCTTTAATTTCAAATCCTAGTGTACCAAAAATTTCGAGCAATTCATGTGCTGCTTGTGAAATAGGATGAATAGAGCCTTTTTTACTTTGGCGCGCTGGCAAAGTTAGATCAAGCTTATCCTTAGCAAATTGTGCGTTTAGATGAGCTTTTTTGAGCTCAGCATGTTTTTGCTCTATAAGTTCGCTAATGATGGTTTTAACTTCATTAATTTCTTTGCCGAATGATTTTTTTTCTTCTTCGTTTAAAGATCCCATTTTGCGCATTTCTAGAGAGATAGCACTATTTTTACCAAGAAATTCTACACGTAAGTCTTCTAACGCTTTAAGGTCAGCGACTGTGGTAATTTTATTGGAAGCTAATTTTATAATATCCTGCAGCATATATAATCATGGATTAGTAAAAGTGGTATTCTAACTTAGACTCTTAAATAGTGCAAGTATGGAGTTGTTTTTATTGACTATGTCTTTTAGCTAATTTACTAAATAAATAACCTAAGGAGGTAGTATGTTCGGTATTAAGATTATATCTTATGAGGTAAAGGGTAATCAACACTTTGCTGCGAGGGAGTATCATAAAGCGATAGGTTGTTACAGCCAGGCATTATTTGACGATCCTGACAGTGGTGTGCTTCATTATAAATTAGGTAATGTTTATGCTGCGCTTGAGGGGTATGAGCAGGCCATGATAGAATATAAAAAAGCATTATTTTTTACTCCATCTTTAAGTTGCGCTGAAGATGCAAAGAATAGAATCATTGATCAATCTAAATATCATTATCAGGAAGGCTTGAAATTCTTCAAAAAGGGTCTTTTCCATTATGCTATAGAGTCTTATAACCAATCTTTAAAATTCATTCCTAAGCAAGCGGGTTGTTACTTAGAAATTGCAAATAGTTATAATAAAATAAATGGTTGTGAGGAGCTAGAGTTGTATAATTTGGAGATGGTAATATCAATTGGAGGGGTGCAAAATATTGCTGACATATATTACCGTGCCGGAGAGATATGTAGTAAACTAGGATATATGGACTGTGCTATTGAATCCTATAGAGGGGCAATAATGATGGATGCTAATTGCTGTGAGGCGTATAGCAGGATTGCAGAGATTTTGGTAAAGCAAGGGCGTTGTGATGAGGCTTTAGTTTTGTATAAGAAAGCACAAAATATTAAACCAGATTCTGAATTAATTTGTACTAAAATAATAGATTTGTTGATTCTGGTGGGGGAGGAGCAAGAGGCTTTAAAAACATGTAATGAGATATTATTAGAACATCCTGATTTTACTCGTGTTAGTGAGCAATATGATCATTTGAATATTAATCATAACCAAGATATTGAAACTATTGAGTGCGCAGGGCTTGCGTGGTATTTCTCTTGGTTCTATTTGTAGTATTTTATCACACTTGCTACATATTATTAACTACTTTCAAATGCGGCTATTGCAGTATATAGAATCTTCGTTTATGCTTTATGTATGTATAAATACTTAGGGTTCGATCGATCGTGCGATATATTAAATACTTATTGATAATAGCGTCTATATTTGCTACGCAAAGTGCTGTTGCTATCACCTTAGAGGAAGCTTTGCCATTTGCTTACAAAAAGAGTGATGCGCTTAAGGTTGCTCAAGAAACTTTTTTAAGTGAGATTGAGTCGATGTCGCAAGCTATCTCAGCTTTTATGCCAAGAGTAAGTGCTGGCGTTAGTGTGAGTAACACTAAAACAAAAAGAACTACAGGCGTTAGTAATGATAACGACACTGCAAGAGATACAACTACGCAGTCTTTGAATATAGCTCAGCCTATCTTTGACGGTGGTAGTGGCGTCGCTGGCCTTAAAACTGCTCAAGCTCAGTTTCGTGCGTCTAGAGGAAAGTTGTATGCGGCAGAGCAGGACACTTTGATAGATTATATTGATAAGTATCTAAGCTGCTATGAGTCGCAAGAAAAATATAAAATTGCTAGCTCTAGTGTTGAATTTAGACAAAAAGAGTTAGAAGCTGCTGAAGAAAGATTTAAGCTAGGAGAAGAAACAAAAACCGGAACTGCAATCGCAAGAGCAAAACTTGCTCAAGCGCAATCACAAAAAGCTGCTTCATTTGTACAAATGGAGCAATTTAATGCCTTGTTCAATAAAATCTTTGGCGTTGATCCTGTTGATTTATCTTTGCCGTCTGAGCCAATAGGGGTGCCTAGTGACCTTGAAACTTTGGTCAGTAGGTCATTATCAGCCAATCATACTATGCAGCAGGTGAAGCACTCTGTGGATGCAGCTAAATCTAATGCTCGTGCTAAAGTGGGTGGGTTGTTACCTAGTGTTTCATTAAAAGCTTCAGCTAGTCGTACGACTTATAATACTCCTGGTGGAAACTTGCTTTCAGGTTCGCAGGCAATTAATAATAGACAATTAACAACCTCGCTTTCAGTGGATATTCCTATTTTATCTAAGGGCGGTGCTGAGTATTCTGAGATCAGACAAGCTAATAGTAGAGCTAGAAGTGCTGCTCATCAAATGAATGATACATTGCGTAATGTCAAAATTGAAGCTAGCACTCTGTGGGAGCAATATCAAGCTGCCAAAGTGAGCTTGGACTTTAGTGAAGAGTATGTTAGTGCGCAAACTCTAGCTCTTGAGGGGATGACTCATGAATATGAGGTGGGTACTAAAAATATTATTGAGCTTTTAGATTCTGAAGAGGCTTTAAATCAAGCAAAAACTAATGCTATTGCAACTAAAAAAAATTATATTCTTACTGCTTACAAGATGAAGGCATCAATGGGTGAGATGACTGCTAGAACATTAAAACTAGATGTAAAGTATTTTGATCCTGAATTTGAGTTCAAAAAAGTCAAAGCTAAAATTATAGGGTTTTAATATTATATGTCGAAAGAGCCTAAAACAAATGAAGAAGTATCGGTAGAAGAAATTTTGCGTTCAATTAGGAAGGTGATTAATGGACATTCTACAAAACCTTCTGATGATGAAGATAATGATGAAGATATTTTAGAATTAACTGAAGATGAAGTTTTGGTATCTGACCGGGTTGCTGAAGAGGCAAAAGATTCGCTCAAAGATTTTGCCGCAAAAGTGCACGAGAGTAAAAGATCTAATATGTATCATACCATAGATGATTTGATGATAGATACCGTCAAACAAGAAATTAAAACTTGGATGAATGCTAATTTACCAACGATAGTGAAGCAAATTGTTGAAAAAGAGATTAAGCGTTTAATTCCTAAAGATAACTAATATGAGGCGCATATGCGTAATTTTTGGTTTTTTATATTTTATATATTAATATCATCTAAGTCATTTGCTAATGATGAAGCCTTACCCGCACTTCCTAATATTCCTGGCAGCATAGGCGTTACTCAAGATAGAGATGAACAAAAACCCTCTAAGGATGAGAGAAATAGCTCAACTTTTCCTGCTGCTGAGTCTGCTCCAGCGCTTCAAGATAATGTGGGTGATAAGGGTGTTACTTCTTCTCCTGGCGAAGATAATTTTATGGATTTAGGGAGTTATAAATTACCTAGAGTAAAGCCAGCTGATCAAGCACCTGCGGTGGCTATTCCTGCTGCGCCGGTTGAAGCCTTACCTGCACCTGCGGTGGCT
>CAYTBU010000003.1:5031-23530 GCA_964436105.1 uncultured Rickettsiaceae bacterium
GCGCCGGTTGAAGCCTTACCTGCACCTGCGGTGGCTGTTCCTGCTGCGCCGGTTGTTCCAGCTAAAGCTCCGGAGATATTAAAGACTAAACAGGTTAAAAAAACAAAGCATAATCATAGTGAGAAAATAGTTGAACTCACGCCAGTACAGCAGAAGTTTATCCAAGATGAGATGGTAATGTTTTTGATTCCTGATGATGATATTGTCTTAGGGAAGTTAACAACAGAGGCTGCTTTAAAAGAGAGGGAAGGCAAAGAATATATCCATCTTTTTTGGAAAGGTTATGAATATTATGATAAAGAGATGGAAGATTACGAGACAGAAATTTTTATCACTACATATAATCATCATTATGTAAATTATGCTAGGTTCCCTTTGTCTATTAACGAGGCCACGGACGTTGCTTTTAATGCTATAGTTTCTAGTAATATTGACAACCTACGTACAATGCTAGATAACTATCCTATTTTACAATCTTATAATAAATATGGTGATAGTTTGCTTATTGAAGCTGTGGAGATGAACGATTTGCCATTAGCAAAATTATTATTAATGCGTGGGGCTTATATTGATCCAGTAAATAATAAAGGCGAGAGTGCTTTGTTTATCTCTGAAAAATATGGTACGGACTCTATGTATCAATTAATGCAAGATGCTGTTTTTACGGGTAAAATACGTTAGTGTACAGTCATTCGTGAGGGGTTGTTATAGAGGGCCAATTATAGTATGTACTACATTCTAAATGAATTGCCTAAATAAACTGATCTAACCTTTTCATTGGCAATAATTTCTGCTGGGCTACCTTCCATCAAGACCTTCCCATCATAAATGATATAAGCGCGATCCACGATCTCTAGCATTTCGCGGACATTATGGTCTGTAATTAATATTCCGATATTTTTATCTTTTAAATGATAAATTAATTGTTTAATTTCGCCGACGGCGACGGGGTCAATGCCTGCCAAAGGTTCGTCTAATAAGATAAATTCTGGATTAGTTGCAAGCGCTCTTGCGATTTCTAATCTTCTTCTTTCCCCACCAGATAGAGCTAATGTTGGAACATATTTTAAGTGAGTAATAGCAAATTCAGCGAGTAATTCTTCTAATCTTTTTTCAGCATCTTCTTGATTGTCATATAGCACTTCTAGAATTGCCATTATATTATCAGCTACATTTAGTCCCCTAAAGATCGAGGATTCCTGTGGTAGGTAGCTAATGCCCATTCGTGCTCTTTGATACATAGGAAAAGTAGTGATATCAGTTTGGTGTAAATATAAAGACCCAGATTCAATGGTGGTCAGGCCGGTAATCATACTAAAACAAGTTGTTTTACCAGCTCCATTCGGGCCCAGTAAACCTACCACTTCATTGCGGTTTAAATGCATTGATAAATCTTTAACTACAGTACGATTAGAGTAAGTTTTGAAAAAATGCTCTATTACTAGACCTTTAGTGTTTTTTGTATGCATTATTCGTCCTTGGTCGTGATGTTTTTGAGATTAGTAAGGTAAACTAACTCTTCGCATTTTATAAAATTTTCTTCGGATTGTATATTAATATTGCCGCTTAATTTTAGTTCTTCGGTTTTAAATATATACTCCGCCTTATCTCCAATGATTGTAGTATTGTTATTTTTTTCATTTTGGATGGCTCGGAATTTATAAGGAATGGTAATTTTTTCTGGCCTGCGTTTATTGTTTGTTTCTGTTGCTGTGATTATTAATTTGTCCGTTTCAATAATAATGCCATTGTTAAACCATAGTACCACAGAGCCATTAAACGTAGCTTCCATAGTTGTTTTGTTGATTTTGAGGTGATCGGAGTTGATGATCATGTCTTCAAGCTTAACCGTCTCTGCGCAAGCTAAAGTTGGTAGTAATATTAAGCAAAATATGATTCGGTTAAAAATCCGCAATATTAACATAAGTTCTTACATTTCCTTCAAAATCTATAGTATTATTTTGACTATTAATACTCATAGTATCAGATACCACATTTGAGCTGTCATGGGTTACATCGACCTTCTCATTAGTGCTAGCAGACATTGTGTTAAGATCTACATCTAGCTTGCTAGTATTTAATATATAGCCGTTATATTCAAGTGAGATCTGTTCTTCTAAATGTAGAGTTCTGTTTTTATCGTTCATGGCTCCCATATTCGCAAACAGCTCTAGCCCAATCTGCCCTATATTATAGAAGCCTATAATATTATTTAAGCGATAAATATCTTCTGATGATTTTAGAATAGACTCTGATTTTATAGTATAATTTTTGCCTTGAAGATCTGATCCTTCTATTATCGATTCTTTGATTTCTACATCATATTTCTTAGGGGTGGAAGATTGTTTATCAATCGATGGGGTAATATTATCACCCATAATATTATATATTAATATGGCAACCAGTGATGATATGGCAATGATTGATATGAGTTTTGATATTAATATATTGTGCCCATATCTTTGCTTATGCTGGAGCATATTATTTTATACCTGCTTTTAGTATATCATGTAAATGTATTATTCCCTCGAGCTTACCGCCTTCTAATACTAGTAGCGATGTTATTGGGCTGGAATCTTTATTCATAATAGATAATGCTTCACTTGCTAATATGTTTGGCGCTATAGATTTTGGGTTCGTGCTCATGATATCAGCTATATTCATTGTTAATATATCATCACTCATATGACGACGTAGATCGCCATCGGTAATTATGCCCACAACTTGGTTGTCATCTACTACTACGACGCATCCTAATCTATATTTTGTGATAGTGAGAATTGCATCAGATGTTTTAGTGTTGAGGTTGATAATAGGTAGATCATTACCTTTATGCATTAATTCCGAGACTTTTAGTAAATTTGCTCCAATCTTGCCACCAGGATGGAATATTTTAAAGTCATCGGCAGTAAACCCGCGTGCTTCATAGATTGACATCATTAGTGCATCACCAAGTGCAAGCATCATAAGGGATGAAGTGGTTGGCGCAGAGATTAAGGATGATTCTGGTGTGAGGGGTAGATTAAGTAAATAGTTGCTGGCTAGTGCTAGACTTGACTTAGTCTTCATAGTGATGCCAGCTATCTCAATAGAGAATCTTTTGCAGTAATTGATAATATCAAAAATTTCTTTAGTTTCTCCGGAATTGGATAAAAGAATCACGACATCATCTTCTGTTATCATCCCAAGATCGCCATGACTTGCTTCAGCGGGGTGAATATATAATGCAGCAGTGCCGGTAGAAGCAAGGCTGGCCGCAATTTTACGTGCGATATAACCACTTTTACCAATGCCAGATAGGATAACTCGTCCTTTTAAATTTAAAATCTTATTTATTAGGCGGTCAAAATCTTCTGGTATGTTTTTAGATAAAGTAGTAAGACTTTGTGCTTCAAATGCTATGAGTTTACTAGCTGATTTTTTCATATTTAAACCTAATGGGCGAAGATATCTGTTTCAGGCCATCCAGCCAGATCAAGATTTGCTCTGATTGGCAAGAAATCAAAGAGTTGTTGCGCTAATTCTAATCTATTTTCTCGTGCTAGCATTGTAGTGAATTTATCTCTTAAGTCATGTAAATATATGACATCTCTTGCAGCATATTCTTGTTGATCTTTGGATAGTGTATGTGTGCCCCAGTCAGAGGATTGCTGTTGCTTTGAGAGTTGAATCCCTAAAAGCTCACGGCAAATATCTTTCAAGCCATGCGAATCTGTGTAGGTTCTTACTAATCTAGATGCTATTTTAGTGCAAAAAATATTGTGTAATGTAATCCCTAAGTAATGTTCTAAGATCGCTAGGTCGAATCTTGCAAAATGGAATATTTTTACTCTTTCTTTATCTAGCAAAAGCTTTTTTAAATTAGGCGCGCAGTAGTCATTATGAACAAATTGTACCAGGGCAATCTTGCCCTTAGCGTCGCATAATTGCACGACGCATAATTTGTCACGTTTGATTTGTAACCCCATTGCTTCTGTATCTATTGCTATATCTCCCTCAAGAATAAAATCTTGTGGTAGGTCGCTTTGAAAAAAGTGAATATCTATGATCGCCCCCGGCTTAAATCTTTGCTTTTGCATTATAACATAATTAGCCCATATTGAAAACAATAAAGACTCTAAAGTCCCAAGCTCCTACCTTTTTGGTGTTGTAGGCTCCTAAGTCTTATGGGTTTTTTATAATTCATACTTTTTGTTAGTGTGTCTATGTCGTGTTGTTTATAACTTGCGATATCGGAATCTTTCCCGCCTTCATATTTATGAGCCTTTCTAAAGCCACCCATGATCATATTATGCACAAAATTCATTACCTTGGTCTCGCCCGCTATTCGTTTTGGGTCCATTATCTTATATATTTCATAAATGGCAAAACGTTTTACCATATTACGAAAATCTTTTTTTGCTTGCTGAGTAATTCCAGAAAGGGAGTCAGTGATTTTAGAAAATATTGCTTTTTTACTTTCTTGGGTTTGGGCCTTGCGTACAATAAGATATTGGCATAATGATTCTAGATGTTTATAAATTGCTTTTTCTCGTTTTTTGAGAATTCTTTTGACGTAAGCTTCGTCGAGGCTTTTTATGCGCGCCAACTGGTCTCGTAGCAATAGGAATATTTTGTTTTTTATTTCGTCTATATTAATATCGCCGTCGAGGTCGATACCTTCCATGAGTTTGTCCACTGCCTGGTCTATATCTTCATTTTTGTTTAGATTTTCTAGAAGAGCTTTTAGTTCGGGGTCTAATTCTTCTGTAGATGCCAATTTATCAAAATCCACCTCTTCTTCCTCGTCATTTATTAATATAACATCATCAGAAGTAGAGTTGTTTTTAAGCTTTGCGTCCGTGTCTTTTTCCTCGGTCATATTCTTGTGGCTCATATTCGTAGCGAGTGTAATGCGCGCGATAAGTTCTAAATAGCGCTACACCTTTAATATCAGCTTCCATTATACTCTTACATAGCATAGCTGAGTCAATTGCTCGTTGTTTTTTTGCGAACTTATTTTCCTTATTGATGCAAAATTCACAGATATCCATATTTTGCCAAACTTTGCCATCATAAACGCAGGCTTTGATATAACCACTATCTACCAGGTTATAGTAATCGCCAGGGAAGGGGTTGATGGCATCGTCATTTAAATAGAACAGCACATCTCCGCAAATGGGGTTAGCAATTTCATCCTCATATTTGATATAGATTTTACCGGTAAGAATAATTTTTTTTGGAATAGTCATAAATATATTTGTTTTTTAAAGCATTAAACTTATAATCAATGCATGAACATATCGCCAAGTAGGAAAAAATGCAAGAAAGTCAATTCGGAATCTTAGCTGAACAAATGATTGCCTCTATTGCAGAGCAGATAGAAGAGCAGGATCTACGTGCTGTAATAGAGGTGGATCTACTCGGGGATATTTTAAGTCTTACAACTCCAGTTGGTCAATATATCATCAACAAACAAACGGCAGCAAAAGAATTGTGGTTGGTTTCCCCGATCAGTGGTCCATATCATTTCGTCTATTTGAAAGACAAATGGCAAACGCGTCAAGGGATTGAAATATTATCACTTCTGAATTCTGAGCTTAGCAGGTTTGTCTCCCTTTCGTTAGAGTGTTAAAGCGTGAGTAATCGCAAGATATTTTCTTATATATTGCAATATCTGTTACTTCATAGATCACGTCTTATTATCGCTTTCATATCTATTGCCACAGTCTCGGGATCAATTTTATCGCTCGGGGTAGCGGTTAAAACAATGATCGATAAAGGGATTAATGGTCATGATATTAACTCGTTAAACCATATTATTCTTTATATTTTAATCTTAGTTTTACTCCTGGGTTTTGCAAGCTTTGTGCGATCATTTTGTATTAACAGTATGGGCGAGAAGATAATAGATGATATAAGGCGTAAAACCTATGGTCATTTATTATCATTAAAATTCCCTGAATTTGAGTATTTGGAGGCTAGTGATATTGTCACCAGATTATCAAGTGACCTCTCGCTTATATCGCGCATGATTATCGATATTATATCATTCTGCCTTCGGAATACTTTGATGTTTGTTGGTAGCATTATTCTAATGTTTATGCAAAGTTCTAAACTATCGCTGATTGCTTTGATGATAGTGCCAATATTGCTTGTTTTCTTAACTCGTTTGGGTAAGCAAATTCGCGTGCTAGCAAGAGAAGTTCAAGGGGAAGAAAGTTCTTTGTATAATTATATTAATGAGACTTTTAGTGGTATTAAAACTATATATGCTTTTAATGCTCAAACACTAAAGAAGCGTGATTTTGCCAGTAAGTCAGAAGCCTTGCTAGTGCTGTCTTTAAAGCGCCTTTCGCTACGCTCTATTTTCTTTGCTCTTGTTATTACTAGCATTATGTGCTCTGTTCTTTTTGTCATATGGGTTGGGGCTCATGATGTGTTAGCGGGTAGGCTATCTTCGGGAGCCTTAGTATCTTTTATTTTTTACGCAATATCAGCTGCGATGAGTATTGGTGGTATTGCTGAAGTTGCCAGTGAATTTTGGCGCTGCCTTGCCGGGGCGGAGAGGGTGTTTTTATTGTTAGAAAATAATAATATTGAAGTTCGTGATTGTGGTGTATTACTGGATTGCCACGGAGCTAAAGCTCCTCGCAATGACGATAATTCAGACAAGAAATCAACCTCAAGAAGTAAAAAAATAATAGAATTCAAGGATGTAAGTTTTACTTATCCTAGTCGCCCGGAGCGGGAGGTTTTGTCGAAACTTAATTTAGCTATTAATGCTGGCGAATTTGTTGCAATCGTTGGGCCTTCCGGTGGGGGGAAGAGTACGATTGCGCAATTGTTATTGAAATTTTTTGAAAGTGATAATGGTAGCATTTTGGTAAATGAGGTGAGTTTATCTGATGTTACTCCTAATCAAATACGTTCATTCATATCCTACGTAGAGCAAGATCCTTATATTTTCTCGAGCAGCATTAGGGATAATCTCGAATTATCAGGAGTTATTTCTGATGATATTGTTAAGATAACAGCCTTAGGTGAGGTGATAGAAAGGTTGCCCGAAGGTTTGGATAGCGCTCTTGGTGCAAGAGGGGCGCAGCTATCTGGCGGTGAAAGGCAAAGAGTCGCAATTGCAAGGGCGATAATGCGAGGATCAGAAATTTTATTGCTAGATGAAGCTACTAGTGCATTAGACCAAAAAAGCGAAAGAGAGATTTTGTCTAATATACGCAAATTATTGCCAAATAAGACGATCATCTCTATTGCCCATCGTATTGCCTCGATTGAACATGCAGATAGAATTTTTGTGGTTGATTCGGGAGCGGTTCTGGCTTCTGGTAAGCATGATGATCTGCTACAAGTATGTCCTTTGTATCACAAATTATGCAGCGAAGATAAGCTTTAAAAAAGCGTCGATATCCAATGTTTGTCACCCGCGAGGTGAATTTATCCTGGCCTCTCGGCGGCCTTGTTGCGTGATTAGTTTTTTTGTCATTGCGAGGAGCATTGGCTCCGTGGCAATCAAGTAAGATAGTCAGTTTTACTATCTTTATAGACCTTTGGGCTAGAGATGATATGAGTAAATTCACTGGATGGCCACGCCCTACTGATGACCTCCTAGCCATGGCAGTATTCGCGTAGGCAAGGATCCTCCGAGCCGGGAGCTAGCAAAATAGTCACACTGCTTATGTTTTTAAGCGCTATTAAGGTTTTATAATGTGTTTGAGATAATAGTTATGGTAACCTGTAGGTGAAATAACTGTAATAGGTAGAATATTATGTCCAAAGATAATTTATTTTTCACATTACCTCAAGAAGATCAAGCTCGTCTGTTTAATGAGGAGCGAAGCAGGTTAGTGGATCAGCAAAGCGGGGTAGTGAGAGGAATTATTGATAGTGTATTCGTAGGTGAGAAGATTGAAGTTAAAAACAAAAAAGGTAAATCTGACAACATCGAAATAAAACAAGCATTGCAAGAAGTTTTGTGTAATTATGATGTGATGAGTTTAGATGAGGCGGTTAAAGAGAATGTTGTAGGTACAATAAAAGGGGCGTTAAAAAAAGACGGATATATTTCTACTGGGTTTGATATCAAGCGCGGGACGCTGACAAAAAGCTTGCTGAAAGCCACCTTAGGGGTTGAGGTAGGTACAACGTATTATCAGTTGTCCTCCGAGCAGATTACCGCTGAGGCGACCAATATTTCAACAGCGTTGGGTAGAACCTTGTATAAATACACCCAGCCCCAAAATGACGATCAATTTGAGGCATTTGCCAATCGAGCGGGGGAACGCTTGATACAAAAGGTAGAGTCACGGTTAAACCAGCAGTTAGATGTTGAGCAAGACCGTGATGCTGCAGCAATAAAGATACAAACATTGGCAAGAGCAGTGATTGCTAAGAAGGTTGTTAAGACATTAGCAGCAGAAGCTGCGGTTGCTAAAAAAGATGGTGCAGCAACAAAGATACAAGGCGCTTTTAGAAAGCACGTTGCTGAAAATGAGCTTAAGGGCTTAAAAGCAGAAGCTGTTGCCAAAGCGGCTGCGGCTGAAAAGGCTAGATCCCAAGAGTTAGGTCTTATGGGTGCAGAAGATAACTTATCAAGTCAAGTAAGGAATAAGGCAAAAGCTGCTCTGGCGGCAGCAACAGCGGCGCCTCCACCGCCACCACCTACAGGTAGGCCAAAGCCACCACCACCACCTCCAGCAGGTCCAAATCCTAATGCTGTAAAACCACCGCCACCTCCTCCGGGTCGACGTCCAGCAGTTGATCCAGTCGCTTTTGTTCCACCGCCGCCACCTCAACGGGCTGCTGCCCCAGCTGCTGCCGCTGCTAAGCGTCCTGCAGGTATGAATGATGTGTTTGCTCAGATTAAGAATCGTAATGTGGGTGCTACGCTAAATCAAGAAGCAAATAGCGCGGTAGGGAATATTGATAGCAAATATGGTCCAAATAATCCACCACCACCTCCTCCACGGGCTGCTGCCCCAGCTGCTGCCGCTGCTAAGCGTCCTGCAGGTATGAATGATGTGTTTGCTCAGATTAAGAATCGTAATGTGGGTGCTACGCTAAATCAAGAAGCAAATAGCGCGGTAGGGAATATTGATAGCAAATATGGTCCAAATAATCCACCACCACCTCCTCCACGGGCTGCTGCCCCAGCTGAGGCGGCTCCTCAACGACCTCCGTTGAATCCTAATTTGTTAGCGCAACTTAAGACGGGGGTGACATTGAATCGCGCTCCGGCTATAAGCTCTCCTTTAGCTTATGCAGCAGAGGATCCTAGGAGCGCCATTGTGGCGCGTGGGGAGAAAATAAGAGGTGGATCTGATACAAGTTCTGATACAAGTTCGGATATAAGTTCTGAGGACGGTCATCCTCCAGTAATCGCTAGACCTTCTGCGGCTTCAGCAAGGGCTACACCTTCTAGACTTACAAAACAGAACTTAGAGGCTTTGGCTGAGAGTTCAGTACTGAATAGATTTCTTGCTAAAAATACAACAGCCCCTACTACACGTAGTCGTAGTAATTCTAGTAGGAGTGGTTGGTCGGAAGAAAGGTAGGTAGTTTTAACCCTTCTCGCCTGCACACCAACTTCGTCATAGCGAGCGCAAGCGTGGCTATCCAGAAAAAAACAAAAAAGACTGGATCGTTACGTCGGATTAGCATCCTCCTCACAATGACGACGACTGGATAACTATGTTGGCCTTAAGGCTTCTTCGCCTATGAAGAGGCCTTCTCCATCCACACCTTACTCTTTGCTTTGCCATGGTAGATTTCTTTAGTTAAATATGCCATGGCTTCTTTGATCTCTGTTTCTACAAAAGGTGGGTTGCAGATCATGATGCCGCATTTATTCATACCCAGAGTATCATCGGCCAAAAGCTCAAATTCTATTATTAAACTTTCGTTATAACCCACTTCTTTTTGCTTTTGGTAAAAATCATTGATCGCTTTTTGGTCTTTAATCGGATACCAAATCATTACCATACCACTTGCAAAACGTTGCCTTAGTATTTTAAGTGCGCTTAAGATTTTATCGAATTCATCACGAACCTCAAATGCTGGGTCAAGCAGTATTAAGCCGCGTTTTTCTGGCATTGGGGTGAAAGCCTTTATGCTTTGATAAGCATCGATATTATGAATATGACTATTAGGATAAAGCGCCATATTATGTTTAAGGGTTGGATAATCTTCCTTATGTAGCTCGCAGGCAATCAGGCGGTCATGGCTCCTTATCATTGAGCTAATAATTAATGGAGATCCGGGATAGATAGATGCCTTATTACTGTGATCGTCATCGCGAGCGTAGCGTGGCGATCCAGCGAAAGAATCAGTTGTTTGCTGGATTGCTACGGGATCATAGACCCCTCGCAATGACGCGCATCCTCTCACTATTTCAATATATTGTTTGATAAGCTCTGGAGCATCGTCAGAGAGATTAGAATATAATTGATTGATTCCAGTCTTGTTTTCGCCAGTCCTCTCGGCTTGATCAGCGCTTAAGTCATATATACCCAGTCCAGCAAAAGCATCAAGCACTGCGAAGGGTTTGTCTTTATTTTTTAGTTTATTTATTAGGCTAATGAGGGTGATGTGTTTGACCACATCAGCAAAATTTCCTGCGTGATATATATGGCGATAATTCATAGATTTATATTTTTAGAAGAGCGAAGCCTGGCGGAGAAGAGGGGATTCGAACCCCTGACACGTTGCCGTGAACACGCTTTCCAGGCGGGCGCCTTAAACCACTCGGCCACTTCTCCAGTATCTTTGTATATAAGCTTATATAGGAAAAAATCGCCTCGTTCAAATATTTTATTGCAAAATAATATCTTCCTTAATATCATGCATATCGGCGCCGATGTAGCTCAGCTGGTAGAGCAACACATTCGTAATGTGTGGGTCGGGGGTTCGAGTCCCTTTCTCGGCACCATTTTTGTATTACTAGTTGAAGATTGACTTTTGGTGTTTTATGCACTAGTTTTGCAGAAATTAAAATATATGAGCATGTCATCATTGTCTTATTTTCAGCGTTTTAGAAACAGTACTTTCCGCGATGTAATCTGGCCGATAAGGTCAGGTGAGCTAAGAAAGTTCATTCCGATGGCTTTGATGATGTTCATGATTCTCTTGAATCAAAATTTCATCAGAAGTATGAAAGATAGTATAATCATGACTTTAGTGGGGCCAGAGGTTATTGGCTTTATTAAGTTATGGTGCGAAATGCCAGCGGGTATTCTCTTCGTGTTGCTATATACTAAAATGTGCAATCACATGACTACGGAGAAGGCTTTCCGTTATATAGTGACATTCTTCATGCTTTTCTTTACTTTCTTTGCTTTTGTATTATTTCCGCATGGTGCATATTTTCATCCAGACCCTGATTTGGTTCAAATAGCTATTGCTGAGGCGCCTCATCTTAAGTGGTTTATAGTCATTTGGGGTAAATGGAGCTATGTGTTATTTTATGTCATGGGTGAGCTATGGCCAGTAATTGTTTTAGGGCTATGGTGGCAACTTGCCAATAAGATTACAAAAACTTCCGAAGCAAAACGTTTTTATTCTTTTTTTACTCTCTTTGGCCAAATTAATCTTTTAGTATCCGGTGTTGCAATTGCCTATTTTGCATCTTCTGGGCATTTTTTAGTCTCGTTGTTTGAGATAGGGGCTAATCAAACTGAAGTCACAATTAAATCAATAATGCTAGTGGTATTAACGTTTGGGGGTATGATTTTATTGTTACATCTTTTTGTTGAAAGAGATGTAATGCATGGACGTAGTTTTAGAGCTCCTCCTCCTAAACAAGATGTGCTAAAGCTTGGAATAAGAGATAGCATGAAAATGATATTAAAATCTAAATATCTTGGTTTAATTTGTGTTTTGATTAGCGCTTATAATATTGCGGTGATTTTGATTGAAGGCTTGTGGTTTGCAAAGGTGAAGGAACTATATCCTTTGACTGAGCAATTTATGGCCTATCAAGGTGAGGTTTTGTTTTGGACTGGCATATCGGCCTTTATTTTTGCTTTTATGGGTAGCACAATTATTAGGCGTTTAGGATGGTTCTGTGGCGCGGTATTGACCCCAATTATTATAATGATTGTTGGTGGTTTGTTTTTTATCTCTGTTCTGATGCAAGATCAGCTTGAAGAAATTTTTATTTCATTTGGATCTTCATCTGCTTTGATGATTATTGTTTTTATCGGAGCGTTACAAAATATTTTTGGGAAAGGGGTGAAATATTCATTATTTGATGCAACTAAAGAAATGGTATATATACCTTTAGATGTTGAGATGAAAACAAAAGGCAAGGCCGCTGTTGATGTTGTTGGTACAAAGATAGGTAAATCACTAGGGTCGATATTACCATTTTTGACTTTCACAATTTTTCCAGGAGCCCATTATGATGATATTGCTGGCTTTTTATTATCAATTTTCGTTATGACATCGTTAATATGGATTATGGCGGTTTATGTTCTGTCTCGGGAGTATAATGGACTGTTAGATGGGGATGAGCAATGACTGTGGAGCAAAAACGTTTTTCTAGATTAAGAAATAGTGCTTTTAGAGACGTAATTTGGCCGATTAAATCGAGTGAGCTTAAGAAGTTTTTGCCGATGGCATTTTTGATGTTTACCGTATTGCTCAACCAAAACTTGGTCCGTGGCATGAAGGATAGCATAGTGATGACTCTAGTAGCGCCTGAGGTTATTAGTTTCATTAAAATATGGTTAGAACTTCCTTCTGGTATTATTTTTGTACTTATTTATGCAAGGATGTGCAATCGTATGACTACTGAGCGAGCTTTTCAGTATGTAATAATAACTTTCTTGATCTTCTTTGCTACGTTTGCCTTTGTGTTATTCCCTAATAGTGCTTATTTTCATCCTTCATCTGAGGTGGTTGAAAAGTATATTGCTATGTTACCTAATCTAAAATGGTTCATAGTCATTTGGGGGCATTGGAGTTATGTGCTATTTTATGTTATGGGTGAGCTATGGCCAGTAGTCGTCCTGGGGCTAGTATGGCAGCTTGCTAATAAAATTACTAAGACAGAAGAAGCTAAGAGATTTTATTCATTTTTCACTTTCTTTGGTCAGGCTAACTTACTGATTTCTGGTCTTGCTATTGGTTATTTTGCTTCAAAAAATCATTTCTTGATAGATGCTTTTGCTGGTGTTAGTGATCGTACCGAGATTATGCTTAAATCCATTATGCTTATAGTTCTTGTGTCTGGTCTGTGTAGCCTTTTGATACATATGGTCATAGAGCGTCAGATTATTAATGATGCGAATTTAAAACATATTGTGCCTAAACAAAAGACCTTACATCTTGGTGTTCTAGAAAGTACTAAATTGATTTTACGTTCAAAATATTTAGGCTTAATTTGTATCTTAATGATTTCATATAGCGTTGCGGTAATTTTGATTGAAGGCTTGTGGTTTGCAAAGGCGAAGGAGCTTTATCCAAATCCAGAGCAATTTGCGAGCTATCAGGGGATGGTGCTATTTTGGACTGGTATATCGGCGTTAATTTTTGCTCTGCTTGGCAGTTCAATCATCCGTCGGTTGGGTTGGTTTTTTGGGGCAATTATTACGCCAGTTATTACAATGATTGTTGGAGGATTATTTTTCCTTCTAACTGTCATGCAAGATAATTTAGATTCTATGTTAATAGGTCTTGGCCAAGCTTCGACGCTATCTGTTATAGTGTTTTGTGGTTTCTTGCAGAATGTATTTAGTAAAGGTGCGAAATATTCACTTTTTGATGCAACCAAAGAAATGTCTTATATACCTCTTGATATTGAGATTAAAACTAAGGGGCAGGCAGCGGTTGACATTGTTGGTCCTAAGATTGGAAAAACTGCTGGTGCATTGGTGCCATTTATTACCTTCACCTTTTTTCCTTTTGCTAGATATCAAGATATATCTGGCGTGTTACTAACAGTGTTTGTAGTTATTTGTATAATTTGGGTAGTCGCTACGGTTGCGTTATCTAGAGAATACCATGTGCTACTGGGTCTAGAAAATCAGGATGAGAAGTAGCTCCTAATATATTGAGTTCCACATTCTCTTCATTTGATAAGATACTCAGTATGTTATCTATATCTCCATCATATGAGGTGGTTTCAGATAATTCATTATCAGTGAAGTCATGCGCGGGCTCTAGTTCTGTTATAATGTCTGGTAATGAGTTGATTTGTTCTTTGTATATTGTGTCCCAGCCCTTTTTCCCGATTTCATAAGTAGAAATGCGTATTACTTTATATCCTAAATTTTCTAATAGTTTAGTGTTTACTTGTGTTTGAAAGTTTATGCATGGATCGCCATTAAAGTCAGTGGTGTAATGATTGTTGCCATCAATTTGGATGATTAATTTTTTTGTGGGTACATATCCATCAACCCGTATTGCTAGTTCTTTGATCCAGGCTTCTTCTATTAGGGTGCTTTGTTCTTCTGCTGTAGGAAATAATTTTTTAAAAGCTTTATTTTGTAATTTTGAGGTTGTCGGTTTGATGCATTTTTGTGAAGTGATAATAGTATGTCTTTGTTCTGAAGTAAGAATAGTTTGGTTATTCATATAGTCAGTAGTAAATAATTTATGTTTTATATCGTTTTTTTCAGTTGATAATTGCCTTATGTTGATTCGATTAGTAAGAGTTGTTTTTATCTGGTTGAGATCAATATCCGTAGCAATTTTATTAATAGTTTGCATTGATGATAAGGACCATAGAGAGCCTAAAGCCTCTTTAGCGGTCATTGTGTTGATTAGATGTGTAGTCTTCGTTATCCATTGATTTATAAAATCTTCACTTGGGGTGATGCTTAATTTTTCATGTAGCCAAATGGAGTTATGTAGCTCTTTAGAGGTGTTTTTATGAATAAAATTACCCAGCCAAGTTGTATAAATTGCTTCGTTCGGTGAAATTCCTAAAGTTACATATTGTGATAATAATTTATCTAAATCAAATTCAGTAATTCGATCTGTTATTATATCGTTGAGAGCTTTTGTTAAATTTAAAGTAATATGATATTTATTGTCCACAAAGACACTAATAGTGTCCTTTAGTTGCTTAGTGATAATTAGTGGGGAGTTTTCTGAGATTAGTGTTGTGAGTGTTTTTTCTAGATCCACTATTATTTGTTGATTCGGGTTGGTTGATTTGAATTCTTTTGTTATCGACTTTATTATCATATCGAACGTTTTCGCAACCTTTGCTTGAGTTGCTATAGCCGTTGCTGTAGTTGGGGCTTGTGTTGTTCCGAGGCTGGGAAAAGCTTCTAAATAATCTTGATTGCACCACTTAGACATAATGAATATATTATTAAATTATATTATTGATCACGGTAGGATTATAAAAAAATATTAGTAAAATGTCAATAATCTAATTAATGAAAATTCATTACTACATAAGTAATTACTAGTTGTTGTTAAGTAAATATAGAGAAAGATTTAACGCTTGAATTAATATTTAAAGCTTGAAGTTATAAGCTATATAGAGAAATTATGATTGAAAAATTGAAATGGAAAAAAAGTAAAGAGTAATATTTTTTACAAAAAAGTAATATATTAATTTTATTGAGATATGAATTTATAAATTCTGGAGAGCTTAAGCAATAAGCTGTGTGAGTGAATATTAGGATTGGATGTTTTTTGCAAGAATTTTTGTGATATCAATAATTTTTGTATTATTTGGTAAAAGATGGCTATTAATACTATTGCTGATATATAGCTTACTAATGAATGAATTATTTATTTTGTTACATGTATCATTTGATAATAATGCGTGCGTGACGTAAGCTTCGACTGACTTTGCACCATTTTTTATAAGTATCTCAGATGCTTGGCATATTGTTCTTCCAGAATCTATTATGTCGTCTACTATCAGGCAGTTTCGACCAGTGACATCATCATGTAGTTCAAAATGTAAATTACCATCAATGCGTTGTTTATTTAGCTGGATTACGTTATCGAAGTTATTTCTGCGCGAGGCGCCGTTGTCTGGGCTGACGATTGTTTTGTTCTGAGTAAGAGGTAAAATCAGATCCTGAGTTGAGATGTTGGTTATAGAAATAGGGAATAAATTGAGGGCTGCTGGCGAATGAAAATCTATAGTGATAAGCCGCTGTATTTTATGATAACAAAGTAAGTCGGAAACGGTTTTAAGGCCATAAGAAGTCATGGGTTCTATTCGATCTTGCCGGCTATAACAAAGATATGGCGAGATTATATTGATTGTCTGAGCGCCACTATTTTTTGATGCATCGATTGTGAGTAGTAACTCTATCAATGCATCATTTACTGATGTGCTAAATGATTGTATGATGTACACTTCTTTGCCTAGTATTGTCGGAATTGTAATTTGTATTTCTTTACCAGTAAAATATCTGATGTAGGGTCTTATTAGCTCAAAACCTTTAATTGTTGCTATTTTGGTGGCTAGTTCGATACTATTATGGCAAGGAATGATCTGCATTTAGGATAATTCATTTTGTATTTATATAAATTATAGTAATATAGCGTAGAAATATAAAGAGATGAATTGACAAGAAGTGCTGTTAGAGAATATTTTGTCGTTGTTTTTAGTTAAGTGAGTGTGCATGAAAAAGATTTTATCAAAAGAGCAATATTTAGATAGTTACTATCAGATGCTTTTAGTACGCAGGTTTGAAGAGAAATGCGGACAGCTTTATGGAATGAGTATGATCTCTGGATTTTGTCATCTATATATTGGTCAAGAAGCGGTTGCAACTGGTGTGAGCCTTGCCAAGCAAAAGGGCGATAGTATGATTACAAGTTATCGTGATCATGCTCATATTATCCTCGCTGGTATTGATCCAAAGTCAGTGCTTGCAGAACTGACTGGAAGAGCAACTGGTTGTTCAAAAGGTAAGGGGGGTTCAATGCATATGTTTGATATCCCCGGTAAATTTTATGGCGGTCATGGTATCGTCGGCGCGCAAGTGCCGATTGGTACAGGCATAGCCTTTGCTGAGAAATATAATGGGACAAAAAATATCTGTTACACGTTTTTTGGCGATGGTGCTGTCCATCAGGGGCAAGTGTATGAAGCCTTTAACATGGCTAAGCTTTGGAATTTGCCAGTATTATACATTATAGAAAATAATCAATATTCTATGGGCACTTCTATTGCTAGATGTAGTTCGACGCCAGATTTATATAAACGTGGTGAATCTTTTGGTATTCCAGGTAAGCAGGTTGATGGTATGGATTTGGACGCAGTATATTCGGCGGCGCTAGAAGCTTCAGATTACGTGCGAAGTGGTAATGGTCCAATGCTTTTAGAGATGAAAACTTATCGTTATCGTGGCCACTCTATGTCCGATCCAGCAAAATATCGCAGCAAGGAAGAGGTCGATCTTTATAAAGAAACTCGTGACCCTATTGATCATGTAAGGAATATTATTTTAAAGAATAATTATTCTGATGAAGATAGTTTGAAAATCATTGAGAAAAAGGTAAAAGAGGTAGTGCAGGAAGCTACTGATTTTGCAACTAATTCACCTTTGCCAGATGCGAGTGAATTATATACCGATATTTACACAGAGGATAATCTATGACTATTATAACTGTTAGAGAAGCTTTAAGAGATGCAATGGCGGAAGAAATGCGCCGTGATGATAAAGTCTTTGTAATGGGCGAGGAAGTAGGGGAATATCAAGGTGCTTATAAGGTTACGCAAGGTTTGTTAGACGAATTTGGACCAAAAAGGGTGATTGATACTCCAATTACAGAACATGGATTCACGGGGCTTGCTGTTGGTGCGGCTTTTGCTGGATTAAAGCCTATTGTTGAGTTTATGACTTTTAATTTTGCTATGCAGGCGATGGATCAGATTATTAATTCTGCGGCTAAGACTAATTATATGTCTGGTGGACAGCTTCGTTGCCCTATAGTGTTTCGCGGCCCTAATGGAGCAGCCGCTAGGGTGGGCGCACAGCATAGTCAAAATTATGCAGCGCTTTATAGTCATATACCGGGTTTAAAAGTTATAGCTCCTTACAGTGCTGAGGATGCTAAAGGGTTGCTCATTAGCGCGATTAGAGATCCGAATCCAATCATTTTTCTGGAAAATGAATTATTATATGGGCAGAATTTTGAGATTTCAGAAAACGTAGAGCCTATAGAGATTGGCAAAGCTAAGATAGTGCGCGAAGGTAATGATGTTACAATCGTTACCTTTTCAATTCAAGTGAAGCTTGCTATGGAGGCTGCGGATTTACTTGCGGAGCAAGGTATTAATGCTGAAATTATAGACCTTAGAACAATTAGGCCCTTAGATGAAGATGCGATTATTGAATCGGTTAAAAAAACAGGTCGTCTTGTTGTGCTAGAAGAAGGATGGTTTTTTAGTGGAGTTGCAGCTTCTATTTCATCAATTGTGATGCAAAAAGCCTTTGATTATCTTGATGCGCCAGTTGAAGTAGTTTGCGGAAAAGATGTGCCTTTACCATATGCTGCAAATCTTGAAAAATTAGCTTTGCCATCG
>CAYTBU010000003.1:23630-27273 GCA_964436105.1 uncultured Rickettsiaceae bacterium
TATGCCAATAAAAATTTTAATGCCAGCTTTGTCGCCAACGATGACAGAGGGTAATCTAGCAAAATGGCTAAAAAAAGAAGGTGATAAGGTAAAGGCTGGTGAAGTTATCGCCGAGATTGAGACCGATAAAGCGACTATGGAAATGGAAGCGGTTGAGGAAGGGGTGCTCGCTAAAATTATTGTGGCTAGTGGTACTGAAGGGGTAGCAGTGGGAAGTCTCATCGCTGTGGTTTTAGAAGATGGTGAAACAGCTGATGATCTTGCAAAAATGGACTTATCGATGCCAGTAGCGCCAGTCGTGGCACCAGTAACAGAAGTCAAGGCACCAACAAAATCAGATGCTATTACTGTTTCAGAGGTCTCATCTGGAGCTCGTATTTTTGCTTCGCCACTGGCTAAACGTATTGCTTCGCAGAATAATATTAACATTGCTAATATTTCTGGATCTGGCCCTCATGGGCGCATCATTAAAAGTGATGTTTTAACCGTGAACACTAATGCACGCCAAGTAGCGCGTGTTTCTCAAGAATCTAAGATGGTAGCGCATAGTAATGTGCGTAAAATCATTGCTAAGAGATTGCTTGAATCTAAGCAATCGATTCCGCATTTTTATTTATCAATTGAATGTTGTTTAGATAAATTATTAGAAGCGCGTGCTGAGATGAATGCCATGTCAGACTCTTATAAATTATCGGTGAATGATTTTATCATTAAGGCCTCTGCTCTGGCTATGAGGGATGTACCATTAGTGAATGCTTCATGGTTGGATGAAGGTATGGTTATGTATAATAATATTGATATTTGTGTTGCGGTTGCATCGCCTTCTGGTCTTGTTACTCCGGTATTAAAAAACGCTGATTTTAAAGGGTTGCCAGCTTTATCAAATGAGATGAAAGAGCTTGCAGGTCGTGCTCGCGAGAATAAACTCAAACCCGAAGAATTTCAAGGCGGGGGTTTTACCATTTCTAACCTTGGTATGTTTGGTATTAAGAATTTTAGCGCAATCATCAACCCTCCACAGAGTTGTATTCTAGCTGTGGGTGAGGGGAGTAAGAGAGCCGTTGTTAAAGATGATGGAGTGAAAATAGCGACTATTATGGATGTAACTTTATCTTGTGATCATAGAGTCGTGGATGGAGCTGTTGGAGCGCAATTCTTGGCTGCTTTTAAAGCCTATATAGAAAGTCCGATTAAAATGATGATGAAAGGGGTATTATGAAGCAATTTGATGTAGTTATTATCGGTGGTGGACCAGGTGGTTATGTGGCAGCAATTCGCGCCAGTCAATTGGGTAAAAATGTAGCGTTGGTAGAAGCTCAGCATTTAGGTGGAATCTGCCTGAATTGGGGATGTATTCCGACGAAAGCGCTTCTTAGGTCGGCTGAGATGTTCCATTTGGCCAATCATATGTCTGAATTTGGTATTGAAGTATCGAATGTTAAGTTTGATCTTGCGAAGATTGTTGAGCGTTCACGCGCAGTTTCTAATCAGCTTGCTTCTGGTATTAAAGCTTTGATGAAAAAGAATAAAGTCACTGTGTTTGATGGCTATGGGTCTATTGCAAAAGATAAAATTATCAATATCGATAATAAAGGTGAGAAAAGCTCTATTAAAGCAAGCAATATAATCATTGCTACAGGTGCAAGGGCCCGCGTTCTTCCAAGATACGAACCGGATGGTAAATTGGTTTTGACTTATCGTGAAGCAATGATTCCTCCTACTATGCCGAATTCCCTAATTATTGTGGGTTCTGGTGCTATTGGCATCGAATTTGCGAGTTTTTATAAAACTTTAGGTGCCGATGTTACTGTTGTCGAAGCACAAGATCGTATTTTACCCGTAGAGGATAAAGAAATCTCTGACCTTGCTCGTAAGTCTTTCGAAAAACAAGGTATTAATTTTATCACTTCTGCGAAACTTGGGAAGCTGATTAAAAATAAAGATTCAGTGGAGCTTGAAGTTGAAGGTCATAAAGCATTGAGGGCTGATCGTATTATTATGGCAGTTGGTATTGTTGGTAATATTGAAAATATTGGGCTTGAGAATACTAAAGTGAAGACTGATCGTGGTCATATTGTGACGCAAGATAATACGCAAACTGATGAGCCTGGAATATATGCGATTGGAGATGTTGCGGGCGCTCCTTGGCTTGCGCATAAAGCCAGTCATGAAGGGATTATTTCTGCAGAGCATATAGCGGGCCTGAAAACTCACCCAATTGTAAAAAGTAACATTCCTGGCTGTACTTATTCTATGCCACAAATTGCTAGCATTGGAATGACAGAAGAAGCGGCCAAAGCTGCTGGCCACGAAATCAAAGTTGGGCGCTTTCCGTTTATGGCAAATGGTAAAGCTATCGCGCTTGGTGAGACGAATGGCTTAGTTAAAACGATCTTTGATGTTAAAACGGGCGAATTACTTGGCGCTCATATGATTGGCGCTGAGGTGACAGAATTAATTCAAGGATATGTTATTGGCAAAAGCTTAGAAGCAACTGAGCTGGAGTTTATGCATACTATTTTCCCGCATCCAACATTGTCTGAGATGATGCATGAATCTGTATTGAATGCTTACGCAAAAGCGATTCATATTTAGTGTGAACTTCTATCTCAATAAACATAAGGCGTCCAAGTAAGTGCAGAATGTTAAGTGTTACTGAAGTCAGTCACCTCACCTGTTATTGTGGATTCTTCTGGAGTAGTGAAATTAATGTATATATTACCATTACATTCTTTTTCACTTTCAGATATCTCTCCACCTTTGCTCTCACTGTCGTGATAATGTTGAAGTTTCGCCTCTTCAAGCTCATATCTATGTTGTGTAATAATAGCATTCATATCATCTAAACTAAAATAGCTATTAGGCTCCAATGTAAAAGAGCGCTCTAATATTGCTTCGATCTCATCTTTGGTGATATCTTGTTCTAGAAACTGTCCTAACTTTTTGATTTTATCTTCGCTGCGCAAAAAACCATATTTATTAAGTAATTTATTAAACCTAGGATATTGGTTGAGTAATGCAGTTTTGTCGTTGCTTAAAGCAAGGCCTATTTCCATTAGCGCATTACACTCATAAAAGAAGTTGAGCTCGCCAGAAAAAGGCTCAGCTTTTTTTAACGCAGCCCCGAAATCACAATTTTTTTTAATACAATATTCCGCTATTTTATCTAGCTCAAAATCAACAAACTTAGGAAAAATATCTTTAAGGCTTTCCCTTCCTTCTGCGCTTAGATTATTCGTTACTAACGCCAGAGGGTCCCCTTCAACAGCGGAAGTAACGGCGCTATAATGCGCGCCAGGCGTAATTAAATATACCTTGCTAGAATCAGCGTAAGGCATAAATCCTGCAGATAACGGCGCTGGACGTGATGTGGCCGCAACTTGTGCTAAAATATCATCTTCTTGGTTAATATGTAATTTTGGCGTCTTGCCTCCAGCGCCTAAATATAAAGCAGTCTCAGATTCTGATAATTTGTTCGATAATGCTTCGATGAATGGGATGAATGCTTTGCCAGCTTCGTGCAAATGCTCAAAAGAATCTAAGACCAATGATTTTTGGCCATTTTTGTCTTGACCTAGCCAGACAAAACTTGCTGCCTTTATTTTGTTTTTATTTTTTATATCTTTGACCACGATTAATCCGG
>CAYTBU010000003.1:27373-39462 GCA_964436105.1 uncultured Rickettsiaceae bacterium
ATATCACTATAATCAACAGATTCGAGCCGGCGCTCAAGAGCTTGATAAGATCTTTCAGCTGATTCAGGGCCATCAATAGTTAAAAATCCAGCTTCATAGTTAAAAAATTCTCTCATTTGATTTTGTGATTCTATCATGCGGAAAGTAAGATTTAAACCATCAATACCTTTATATTCCATCATATTCGTAAAAAATGCTTTCAGCTCTGGTCTGATAGCATGATATTTATTTAGTGTATCATCCGTCTTCCAAAGATGATTGCTAATAATTTCTTCAATATTGTTCAACCTCTCCATTCCGCCTAAAGATGAGATTATTTTATTTACCGCTGTTTTAGATCCAGCAATATCAGTGTATTGGTTTACAGTGTGTTCAAATGCATAACGCTCAAAGCCTGGTTTGTCCGAAAGCCAAGCACAGTAATAATCTTTCAGATCTTCGCGCCCAAGATAAACATCTCTCTTTGCAAATAGGTTCGTTATATTTTTAATAAATTCTTCTTTTTCCTTTGATATACTAGCGCCATCGCGTGCAGGAATATCTACCGTCGTTCTTCCATGGGAGGTTGTGGAAGGCAAGGAATCAATATATTGAGTTGCTGATTCTAAAGTTGGATATTGTTTAAGTATATCTGCTGCTGCCGTCTCGCTAATGCTTAATTCCTTTGTCAAAAGTACAACATCTGGCGTCATACCTTGTGAGGCAAAATAACTTTCTGCGCCACGTGCAAATTCTTCACTACAATACGTTCTATTGCTTAGCATATCAGCACTATTGAGTAAAATATGTAATTCTTCAGGATTATAATCAGAGAGGGCGAAAGGTTCTTGTAATTTCTCGCGCATATTTGCAAAGAATTCAAAATCAATTGTGAGCATTATAATTGTCTTTGTTCATTAAGATATATTTTATTATAGCAAATATTGCTTAATATTACAACAAGATATTTGTTAAATTTAGCAACGCCTAAAAATTCAACATGTGTTTACTCAACAGGATCATATCCACCCTCATGCCAGGGGTGGCATTTGCTAATTCTCTTAAGCGCGAGCCAGGTTCCTTTAATACTGCCAAATTTACTAATGGCTTCGATAGCATAGGAAGAGCAGGTTGGATAGAAGCGACAATTTTTACCCAACAATGGTGAGAGGAAAATTTGGTATGCTTTGATTATTAGGATGAGAAGATGCTTCATTTTAGTAAGATTAAGTTGAGTTGAGGGGGTGAGGACCTCGTCATTGCGAGGAGGATGTTAATCCGACGTGGCAATCTAGTAAGATAGTCATTTTGACTATCTTTGTAAGTTCATTGGATTGCCACGTCGATCTACAGATCTCCTCGCAATGACGACCCAACTAACCTACAACAACCCATTGCTCGCACAAAACTTTGCGTCATAATCTGGTAGTATTTTTGTTGATCCGCCAGCTTCTTGAATGATCATTTCCGCAGCTAATTTACTTGCTTTTGATATAGAGTTTGATAGAAAAATATCAGCTTTTCCAGCAGCAATAAGGTAGCTGCAATATATATCGCATCCTACAGATCTCACCCACTGGTGATCAATTTTTGCATCTGTTACTATCAAGGCATTTTCTATTTTACTAACGCCAGATATCCTAAGCCTTGCAGCATGTTGTGATGTTTGATCCACATGGCGTTCCATCCATGCTCCCCCACCTTTTGAGGAATAAACAATTTCTCCTAGGGCTGGAAAATGCACTACTGACGCAACCGGCAATAATGATCCATTCTTATATTCACAAGCGACTACGACTGAACCAAAGAAAGGTATAGCGCGGCTAAGATTTTGTAATCCATCGATTGGCTCAATAATAAAATACATATCAAGCCCAGGTTTTATCTCGTCGCTTTCTGAAATTATTCTCGAATTAGGATAGCGACTTAATTCTTTCTCCAAAAGCTCTTGCGTTTTATTGTGTGAGCGATTTACAAAATCCGTGGCAGGACGGCGTGAGCTTTGAATTTGTTCTAGTTCAAAGTAGTCTCTAGCGAGTAGGCGTGAAGCTTTACGAGACGCGGTAGTAAGAAAGGTAATTAAAGGTGAAGACATTGTCTATCCAGTTATATTATTTTGCACGTTCTACGAAAGTAGCATCTTCTGTTTTAACTACGATTTTTTCACCAGTAGTTAAGTATGGTGGGACCATTACCCTGACGCCATTTGATAAGATTGCTGGTTTGTAAGATGAGGTAGCGGTTGCACCTTTGATTACTGGGTCAGTTTCAATAACTTCTAGAATCACTGTATTTGGTAGTTCCATACTTAGAGGTTTATCTTCATAAGACTCAATTTTAACAACCATATTATCCGCTAGGAACGGAAGTTGATCTCCTGCGATTTCCTTCTCTAAATATACTTGCTCAAAAGTTTCAAGGTCCATCATTACTAATTTGCCATCTTCTGGGTAAAGATATTGATAGTCTTTTTGCTCAAGCTGCGCTCTATCTACGAACACTCCGGCGATAAAACGTTCGTTAACTTTATTGCCAGTTTTTAGGTTTTTCATTTCGATTTGCACATAAGCACCACCTTTACCAGGTTTTGTATGTTCCGGCTGTTTTGATACGACGTATAATTCGCCATTATGTACTAAAATGTGCCCAGCGCGTACTGAGTTTGAAGATATTTTCATGTGAATAGTTTTTTTATTTGAAAGAAGCTTAGTATAATATAATTTTTAGGAAATACAACTAGAGTATTTATCAACACTGTTGTAATGGTAATTATAGAATCTAAGGACAATAAAAATAGATTTGTCTTGACCCAAAATGGCAATCGCTATAATAGCAATTTATAGTTTAGTTTTTACTAAAGATATTCAAATATAAGTTTAATTATGAATCGTTTTTTTGAAATTTGTTCGTTTGTTTTTGTCCTAGGGTTCCTCGCTGGTGCGTTTATTTGGGGTGGTAGAGATATTTATGAGTTTTATCGTCCCAAGCAAGTGATTGTTCCTGATGCGAAATATTCTCTATTAACAGAAGCAAAAAATCAGGGGTTAGAAAGTTATAGTACGGATGATAGTCGAAGGGATATTTTAGCTTTTATTACGGGGCAGTTTGATCTTTATCGCGCGGGTGGAATAGAGCTTAAGCAAATTGAGGATTTATATAATTTACCAACAGATTTAAAGAAGCATTTTGCTGTTTGTCGGGTTCAGGTTATTGATGGTAAAGTATATGCTGATCATGATGCAGAACCAGAGGTGAATTATTGCAAGAAATTAGTCGCAGGGCTCTATCGCTCAATGAAGAAGCATAAGATTAATAATATAGACTTTATTCTTTTGGCTGCTGATGTTTTTCCTTCGGTGAACGAAGAAGTTGACCTTATGGTAATTAATACCCCGTTCTTCTTGATGTCTAAAGATTTAGCCTCGCCGATTGAGAAAAATGCTTTGTTATTGCCTGATGCCTTTTTATTAGAAAATAAAAAATGGCCAGGTGTTTTTGAGAAAATACAAAAAGCATCTAAAAATTATTCTTGGGATGAAAAAATTCCTAAAGTTTTTTGGCGAGGTACTACAACTGGCGGAGATGTTGACCATGGGTTTGTTTATAAGCTCGATAATTACGATAGGTTGCCCAGGTTATCACTCGTGATGATGTCTAAAAGTTTTCCAAATTTGATTGATGCAAAATTTACTAGGTTGGTTCAGTTTTCAGAGGAAGAATCCAGTAAAGATCTGCATATGGTCCTGTCAACTTTGTTCCCAGAGGGGCCAAAGTGGGTAGTGGAAGAGGATCACTTAGCTTATAAATATTTGATTTCAATCGATGGTAATACTTGTGCTTGGCTACGCGTGCCGTGGATTTTATTGTCTAATTCGGTGCTGCTTAAGCAAGAGAGCCAAAAAATTGAAATGTTTTATGCGGGACTAAAGCCATATGTACATTATGTGCCGGTAAGTGAAGATATATCGGATGTATTTGAAAAATTACGCTGGCTGCATCATCATGATGCGGAGGCGAAAATCATTTCAGAGAATGCGACTAGCTTTATTCAAACAAGCCTTACTCAAGATAAGATAGATGAATATCTTGCAATTACTTTAAATGAATATCATAAGTTACAGAAATTCGAAGTCAAAAAACCTACTATGCCTTTGGTAACAGAAATGTGGCTTAGGGTGATGGGGCTGTGATTGTTGTGTAGATAATCGGCACCGTGGTTTGATGTCTAGATGCCGATGGAGTTAGTAATTTACTTAATAGATTATTCTAGTGACATATCGCTATCGCTTGAGTTATCTCCTAATATTTCACGATCGTTATAAGGATTATATCCATCGCTGTCTTCTACATTAACGTTATCCCTAGCTTCAAGCAATAAGTCATAGGCTTCATCGGAAATGATGTTCTCTTGATTGAGTCTAAGTATGTCATCATTAACGTCGGCATTATATTCTAGTAACAATCCTATTGCTTCTATACTATTGTTTATTACAGCTAAGTGTAAAGGCGTATCGCCATTATCATCCTGTGCGTTTACATCCGCGCCATGTTCTAGTAATAATCTCATGATCTCTATATTATTAGCTCCTGCAGCTCTGCATAAAGGAGTTTCTCCAAGACCGTTTTGTATATTAATATCAGCATTATTTTCAACTAAGAATCTACTGATTTCTGTGTTATTAGCAAAGAAGTGTAAAGGAGTTTCTCCATCGCTGTCTTTTACATTAACGTTAGCCCCGTGTTCTATTAATAATCTAGCGATATTTATGCCGTCATGTTCGGGTAGAACAGATGTTATTAAATTGTCATATCTCTCAATTAACTCAATTAAAAATGGGTATCTGGTAATAATAGTTCTTATTCCTTCAATACTGTGATGGTGAATAATAGCAACTATATCAGTAAGCATGGTATTAATTATATGTGGGTTTTCGTTAATAAATCTTATTGTTGTTTCAGGACCTTGATCTCTAAGACTAATATATATATCGTGAATAGTGCTAGTCCATGGACTATTTTGATTTGTTAAGTTTGGCATATTAGTAACTCGTATTAATTATTTGGAGTCTACATAGCGCCACAAAGTTTAACAAAAGTCAATAATATATTTTATTTACTCTATGTTTATTAATGAATAGCAATCATATGGTCACCATCTATTGCAATCAATTTAGCTTTAACTAATTGACCTGGCGCGAAGTTGCCTTCGATTTTGACGGGGATAAAGTTTTCACTATGGCCTTTATTGTCATTTTCAACTAGTACTTCTACTGTGGATCCTAAATGCCGGGTAAAGAATTTGTGTAGTTCTTGTTCGCCTTCGCTCCGTAAAATAGCCGCTCTTGCTTTGCGGATATCTTTTTTGATTTGCGGCATGCGCGCCGCTGGCGTACCTTCTCTTGAAGAATAAGGAAAGATGTGCAGATATTGCAGCTGCGCTTCTGAGATAAGCTTGCGACTATTCTCAAACATCTCGTCTGTTTCGGTTGGAAATCCAGCGATGATATCAGCCCCGAATGACATTTCCGGTCTTAGGGCGCGAATGCGGTTACAAAAATCAATTACCTGCTGGCGGGTGTGTCTACGTTTCATACGTTTTAAGATCATATCATCACCAGCTTGGAGGCTGATATGTAAATGTGGCATGATGCGTTTTTCGGTTGCAAGCATTTGGAATAATTCATTATCAATTTCGGCTACATCTATAGAAGATAGACGTAGGCGTGGTAGCTCTGGTACCGCAGCAAGAAGGCGCCTAATCATTTGAGCAAAAGTCGGTGATCCTGGAAGGTCTGGTCCATAAGAAGTGACGTCTACTCCAGTGAAAACCACTTCGTTAAAACCTTCTTCCACTAATTTGCGTACTTGCGTGGTAATAGCTCCGATAGGTACTGAACGGCTGTTACCGCGACCATAAGGAATGATACAGAAAGTGCAACGATGGTTACAGCCATTTTGTACTTGGATGAATGCCCTGGAGCGTCCATCGAAGTGACTAATTAAATGCTCCGCTGTCTCGGTAACTGACATGATGTCGTTGACCAGTACTTTGTCTTCGCCTAAATGGTAATTGCCAGGATAGAGTTTTTCTTCGTTACCAATGACTTTATCTACTTCTTCCATACCCGAGAACAGCGCTGGATTATTTTGCGCTGCGCATCCAGTGACGATTATTTTGACATTTGGATTATCTCTTTTTGATTTGCGTATGGCTTGCTTTGCTTGTCTTTCTGCTTCTTTAGTTACAGCACATGTGTTAAAGACTATAACATCATCTAGGTCTGATAAGGCTAGATTGTTCTTGATTATTTCACTTTCATAAGTGTTTAAGCGACAACCAAAGGTCTGTACCTCTTGGTGTTTAGTCATATTGATAACTTCCTTTGGCCACAACTTCAGCCGGCCCTGTCATTAAGACTGATTCATCAAAAGACGACATTTCTAAAACCTAGTTTTTTTGCTGCTGCAAAGGTTGCGCAAGCCCCGCTACCACAGGCAAGAGTGAAGCCATCGCCGCGTTCCCAGACTATAAGGTCGATATTATTGTTATTTATTTTAGCAAAATTTACATTCACGCCATGTGGGAATAGTTTGTTATGTTCAAAAGTTTGTCCGAGCAATTTTTGATCTTCGATAGATAAATCAGAGTTAAATATAATTAGATGTGGATTGCCTATATCCGCGCATATTATTTCTTTTGGTTCTAGTTTGTATAAGGATGATATTTTCCATATTTCTGATATTTCGGGCATCCACGGCTTATTAAAACTTACTGACCCCATATTTACAGTAACCCTACCATCGTCTAATAGAGTGCAATTTAATATTCTGCCCATTACATTAATGATGCTTGCCTGCTTGCCAATGAATTTTGCAAGGCACCTTGTGCCGTTGCCGCATGCTTCAGCTTCTTGGCCATCTTGGTTGTAAATAGACATATTATAGGCATTAAGATCTGTTGCTTCATAAAGAATAACTTGGTCGCATCCTATGCCGGTGTAGCGATTTGATATCTTCTTCGCAAGCAGAGATAAATCTAGACTCTTGAGTTCTGAGGTTTTTTCAATGATTACAAAATCATTCCCTAAGCCATGCATTTTAACAAAATTGATTATCAACTTTTAGTACCTAAAAATAATAAAGGTAGATTATACAATAATTTACCAGATTTGTCATATTAATTTATAAAATGAGTAACTAAAAGCTTGCGCGGCTTGTCTTGTTTTCTTATTATCAAAGTTATATTTTTAAAGACCTACAATATGAAAACAAAACAAGAATTATATGCCGCAAGGCCTACATCTCCTCATCTTGGTATTTATCGACCACAAATTAGTTCTGTCTTATCAGCCTTTCATCGTATAACTGGTGTTTTATTATTTGGGGCTTTGTCTCTTATTACATGGGTTTTTATTCTATCCTTAATTCTTAGTCTGGATATTAGTTTTTTATCTCTAGAGCCTTATAGTTGTTTAATAAAATATGCTCTTTATATAGTAAGCTATGCTTTTTTCTATCACTTATCTAGTGGGATTAGGCATTTGGTTTGGGATAGTGGTAGGTGTTTGTCAAAAGAAGCTCTGCATGTTACTGGCTGGATAGCAATTGCTGCAGGGATCTTGATGACTTTTTTATTTTGGACCGTAATAGTATAGTTTAGGAGCTGATATGAATTATTTACAAATGCGTTCTCCTCTTGCTAAAGCAAAGAATTTAGGAGCTTCAGGAACGGGTACTCATCATTGGTGGCATCAACGACTGACTTCTATTATCATGATTCCTCTTGTGATATGGCTTTGTTACTTTTTGCATTCCATAGCGGGTGATTCTGTGCCAGAAGCGCTTATTGTGCTTCGTCGGCCTTATAATGTTATACCGATGATGCTGGTTGTGATAGCTCTATTTTATCATGCGTCTTTAGGTATGCAGGTAGTAATTGAGGATTATATAAGTAACTTAACTTTTAGGTATTTTTTGATTATTGCGTTAGAAATATTTGTAATAGTTACGGTTCTATCAGCGGTGGTAGCATTATTGTTTTTGATGTTAGTTTGAGTATAAGGATAAAGGCATGAGTAAGGGATATAAAATTATTGATCATGAATATGATGTAGTAGTAGTTGGAGCTGGTGGAGCGGGGCTTAGAGCTACTCTTGGTATGGCCGCAAGCGGTCTTAAGACGGCGTGCATTACCAAGGTTTTTCCTACTCGTAGTCATACTGTAGCGGCGCAAGGTGGTATTAGTGCGGCTCTTGGAAATATGGGGGAAGATGATTGGCGCTGGCATATGTATGATACTGTTAAAGGGTCAGACTGGCTTGGGGATCAGGATGCTATTGAATATATGTGTAAGAATGCTCCAGCTGCAATTTTAGAATTAGAGCATTTGGGTGTGCCATTTTCACGTACTAAAGAGGGTAAGATTTATCAACGTCCTTTTGGTGGAATGACAACTCATTATGGTGAAGGTAAGGCGGCTCAACGCACTTGTGCTGCTGCTGATCGTACTGGGCATGCTATTTTGCATACGCTCTATCAACAATCGCTAAAGCACAAAGCTAATTTTTTTATTGAGTTTTTTGCGCTTGATCTGATTATGGAAGATGGTGTTTGCCGGGGCGTTATTGCTTGGAATCTAGATGATGGCACTATACACCGTTTTCGTGCGCATACAGTTGTTATGGCCACTGGTGGATATGGAAGGGCTTATTTCTCTGCCACTTCTGCTCACACCTGTACAGGAGATGGCGGTGGTATGCATGTGCGCGCTGGGTTGCCATTGCAAGATATGGAGTTTGTGCAATTTCATCCTACGGGAGTTTATGGTTCTGGTTGTTTGATTACGGAAGGTTCAAGAGGTGAAGGTGGATATTTAGTGAATTCTGAAGGCGAGAGATTCATGGAGCGTTATGCGCCATCCGCCAAAGACCTTGCTTCCAGGGATGTAGTGTCACGTGCTATGACAATGGAAATTAGAGCTGGTCGTGGGGTTGGTCCTAAAAAGGATCATATTTACTTACATCTTAATCATTTAGATCCCAAGATATTACATGAAAGACTTCCTGGTATTTCTGAAACAGCGAAAATATTTGCTGGTGTTGATGTGACAAAAGAGCCGATTCCGGTTATTCCAACCGTTCATTACAATATGGGTGGTATTCCAACGAATTATCATGGGCAGGTGGTCACTAAAGATAATGTGATCGTTCCAGGCTTAATGTCTATTGGTGAAGCTGCGTGCGTCTCTGTGCATGGAGCGAATCGTTTGGGATCTAATTCTTTACTTGATCTTGTCGTGTTTGGTAGGGCTGCGGCTCATAAGGCGGCGGAAATTATTAAACCTGGACAGCCTCATAAAATGATTCCAGAAGATATTACTGATAAGATTTTAGCAAGACTCGATAAAATACGTAATGCAAATGGTTCTGTGCCAGTTGCTAAGCTTCGTCTTGAAATGCAGCATGTGATGCAAACTAACGCCGCGGTTTTTAGAACTGAGGATACTTTAGCTGAAGGCGTTAAAATGATGGATGATTTGTATAAGCAATATGCAGATATTAAAGTTACTGATCGCTCGATGATTTGGAATAGTGATTTGGTTGAGGCTTTAGAGCTTTCAAACCTTTTAGACCAAGCTGTGCTCACTATTCATTCAGCTTTAAATAGGAAGGAGAGTCGTGGCGCTCATGCTCGTGAAGATTATACGGAGCGAGATGATAAAAAATGGATGAAACATAGTTTGTCCTGGTTAGATAGCAAAGGAAAAGTCAAAATTGATTATCGTGATGTGGTGCAAACTACCCTTACTGATGAGGTGAAGGCTATACCACCGAAGAAACGAGTATATTAGGAGTTTATATCAGATGGCAGAATTAAGATTACCACCAAATTCCAGAGTTAAAAAAGGTAAAGAGCATAAGCTTGAAAAAACAGCAAAGCGCTCAGTTAAGCTTAACATATATCGTTATGATCCAGATTCTCCGGATAATCCTCGTTTAGATACTTTTGAAATCGACCTTGATGACTGCGGGCCAATGGTTTTGGACGCTTTAATTAAGATTAAAAATGAAGTTGATTCGACGCTTACTTTCAGGCGCTCTTGTCGTGAGGGGATTTGCGGTAGCTGTTCAATGAATATTGATGGTACAAATACTCTTGCTTGTACTAAAGCTATTTGTGATGTTAAGGGAGACGTGAATATCTATCCATTACCACATATGCAAGTAGTAAAAGATTTAGTTCCTGATATGACTCATTTCTATGCGCAATATGCATCTATCGAACCATGGCTTAAAACTGATACAGATGCGCCATCAGATGGTGAAAGATTACAATCTCCAGAAGATCGTGCAAAGCTTGATGGTCTCTACGAATGTATTTTATGTGCTTGTTGTACTACATCTTGTCCTAGCTATTGGTGGAATGGTGATAAATATTTGGGCCCAGCAACTTTGCTGCAAGCTCAGCGCTGGATAGCTGATAGTAGAGATGAGCATACGGGTGAGCGTCTTGATGAGCTAGAGGATCCATTTAAACTTTATCGTTGCCATACGATCATGAATTGCACTCAGACCTGTCCTAAGGGGTTAAACCCAGCCAAGGCTATTTCTGATATTAAGAGGTTGATGCTAGAAAGAGAAGGTGTGTAGATTGTGGTCATTGCGAGGAGCAATGCTCCGTGGCAATCCAGACCAAAAGAGCACCGAGTGACAAAATAATGAATATATTAACTGGATGGCGACGCTCACGCTCGCCATGACGAGCACTAGTTAACAATAAATTGAACTAACAACATATTATTATGACTATATTTGAATATTTCCCAACATTTGATTTAGGCAATGTCCATTTACGTGAGATTAGGATATCAGATGCCGCGGCTTATCATCGCTATATGAATAATAATGAGGTTAAAGAGTTTTTGACGCAAGATAATATTCCAATAACGCTTGATGCTGCGGCGGAAGATTTACGTTATTGGTCTGGGATATTTACTCATCGTCGCTCTATTTATTGGGCTATTGCTGAAGTGGGCACCGATGAATTGATAGGTACAATTGGTTTTAATGTTTGGAATAGAATCCATAACCGCGCAGATATTAGTTATGATTTAGATTCAAGGTTTTGGGGTAAGGATATTATGAGGCGGGCAACGTCTCAGGTGATGAAGTTTGCAATGGAAGAGATGAAGATTGCACGGGTTCAGGCAACGGTGGTGATTGAGAACCAAAGGTCTATTAAATTACTAGAAAAATCTTACTTCCAGCAAGAAGGCGTATTAAGAAAATATGAAATCATTGCTGGAAAACATAGAGATTATTATATGTACGCTTGGGTTAAATAGTGTCCGCACTTTCTCCTGGTGCGCCTATTATCACAAGATCTTCTTTCTCTTCTCCGGCACTAGTTGTTTGAGTGACAGGAGAAGTTATATCAAATTTTTCACATATATACGCAATATTGCTTGGAATCTCTGGATCAATAGCCTTTCCTTTAGGATTATTATGATGATCGATAATTGATCTTGCTAAATTATTAACCTCTTCTGGTGTTAGCAAGTTGAGATCCGCAATATAACTCATTACTTCCATTGATCTGTCAGTAGACTCATTTTGATGAGTTGCGAAATATAACGCTCTATTGGCAAGTGTTTTTACATCTATTTCATATTTATTTTGATGTAAATATTTCACTAACTCTTTGTTGTTATAACACATTGAAGTTGCTTCGAGAGATGGCTTGTAATCCTTTTTGGCAATTAGAAGAGTAATACAAATATCTTTTTTACTTGGGTCTAGGAATAGAGAAAGTGAAATATCTTCACATGCTTCTGTAGAAAGAGATGGTAATAGTGCTACGATAATTGGATAGCAATTTTGTTCAGCGGCGATTTTAAAAACTTTGTTATATAGAATTTTATTAGCATTTTCTACTGTTTTAGCTTCTTCGAGTAGTTGGTTGAATGTTGTAATATCACCTTCCTTCGCAGCTTTGCTTAATTTATCTTCAATTTCAATATATGGAGCTAATGGCATAAAAATCCTTAATTAGTTAATTGTTATATATTGAATCGTAGTATGTATCTTAATATAATTCAAGTGATTTGTTGT
>CAYTBU010000004.1:0-1849 GCA_964436105.1 uncultured Rickettsiaceae bacterium
CATAGCGTGCTTCTGCCAAAGATTCTTTTCTTAATTGATGATCCACTGTGAGGGCGATGAGGGTAATGTTATTTTTTGCAGTTGAACTTGTTTGAGGGTAAGTTTTTTCGTCATTGCGAGGAGCTTTGGCTCCGTGGCAATCCACAGATGTAGTCATTTTGACTACATCTGTATCCACCCTGGCTATGCTAGGATAAAAATTACTGGATGGCCACGTCGGTTTTATGACCTCCTCGCCATGACGGTACGTGCGTAATAAGCCCCCTTGGGACCATTCATGACATAGTAGCAATAAGGCTAAAGAATCAGCTCCTCCTGATACTGCAACAGCTATTTGATTAGCTTTTGTATTAGCTAGTAAAGCTTCGATATTATGATTGAAGGCGTTTTGTAAATCGTTCATTAGGGTTTTGTGTTTTTATGCTTTGTGGCGTTGACGCCGTCGTCATGGCGAGGAGGTCAAAGGGCCGACGTGGCCATCCAGTGAAATTCCTTATAACATAGCTCAGGTGGGCTATAAAGATGGTCATTTTGACTATCTTGCTGGATTGCCACGTCGCTAATGCTCCTCGCAATGACGCAGCATTTAACTCTAATTGACCATATATAAAAATACCGTGAAATACAATGATATAAAATGCTTTTTTTATTTGCGAAATTGAATATATTTACTGATGCATAATTAATAACTTGTTTGGATCATTATGGAATTGCTCAGCATCCTATCTTATAACCTTTTTTCTCCTACTGTTATGTTCTTTGTTTTAGGAGTTATGGCAGGTTTATTGAAATCAGATTTAAAAGTGCCAGAGGCTTTGAGTAGTTATCTTTCCATCTATATGATGATGGCGATTGGTTTTAAAGGCGGTGTCTCTATTAGTACGGCTGCAAATATTAATGCAGAGCTCATATCGGTTGTTTGTGCAGGAATTGTCATTAGTTTTGTGCAACCTTTCCTATCTTACTCAATTTTAAAACACACTACGAAGATTGATAGTCATACTGCTGCGACTATCGCAGCTCAATATGGTTCAATCAGTATTGTAACTTTTGTAGCTGCGGAGACATTTTTAAAAACCAATGGAGTTCCTTATGCCGGTTATATTGTAGCTATTCTAGCATTGATGGAAGCTCCCGCAATTGTATCTGGATTATTTATTGCAAATAGAGCCATCCCAGCTTTTTATGACGAGCAGGAAAGGGGGCATATGATTAAAGATATTTTCCTTAATGGTACTATTTTGCTTTTGCTGGGTTCTTTTGTTATTGGATTCTGTAGTGGTCATGATGGGTGGGTAAAAGTAGAGGGTTTTTTAGGAGTGCCATTTCAAGGAATGCTTTGTTTGTTTATGCTTGATATGGGTCTTGTGGTTTCTAAAAATTCATCTCACTTAAAGCACTTTAGTCTGCCTTTAACCTTATTCTGTCTTTATATGCCACTTATTGGCGCCTCTATAGGATTGATGACGAGCTATTTTATTGGCCTTGGGGTGGGTAGTGGCACTCTATTTACGGTATTATGCGCTAGTGCTTCTTATATCGCTGTGCCAGCTGCAATGAGGGTTGCTTTGCCGGAAGCCAAAATCTCTGTTTATTTGCCAATGTCACTAGCGATTACATTCCCTTTCAACGTCCTAGTTGGCGTACCTTTATATTATGCTTTAGCGGGCTTAGTTTTATAATTAGAAATACTGACTAATATCCCGAGGGCCATGATCATTAAAGATAGCCATATGAAACTAATGTATGGACGGTAGTATATCTTCGCATGAATCGTGTTTTCATTTACCTTATTAAGTACAGCATAGACATCATCGTTGAGATAGCTATAGATTGAGCTCTCAGCGGT
>CAYTBU010000004.1:1859-38455 GCA_964436105.1 uncultured Rickettsiaceae bacterium
TCTATTTTATATAAGCGGTTTTCTGGTTTTAATATGATTGTTTTACCTTTAGCGGGCTCTATCCAAAATTCAGCAGTTTGGGTGTAGTAATTATCAATTTCATCGAAATGTATGTTTTTTAACGTTACGTTATATTCTTTTGCTTTTAGGGTATGACCTATTTTGCCAATGAAGTCTATTTCGCTTTGTAAAGAGGTGTTTAACGCTATGCTAAGGGTGAGTAGGCCAAAGCCAAAATGTCCAAGAAGCATAGAGAGCATTTTGTTGGATAGAGAAACAGAAAAATATGGGCTCTTTTCTAGTAATTTAAAGATTGTACTAAAGAGTAAGAATATAGAGCTAAAGAGAATGATATATAATAATATTCCAGTTATTTGTAGCGTTAGATAAATAACAATACAGCTAATGATCGAGATGATAATGCTTAAATAATAATCTCTATAAGATAGGTTCTTAGCTTTGAAATAGGCAAAACTACCAGCAAGTAAGATGATAGGTACTAACAAAGGAATGAATGTATGAGTGAAATATTTTAATTGCACAGTGATATCATGCCCAATTAATTTTAAAATAACCGGATAGATTATGGAGAATAATATTGTAATTACGCTTGCCAGCCAAAAGAGATTAGCAAAAAATATTCCCTGTTCTTTAGATTTAGGAAACAATACTGGTGACGATAGAGATCGAAATTTTGTTAAATATAAAATATTTCCAAAGCAGAATACAGAGATAAAAATCAACAATAAGACTTCAGTATATCCAGCATCAGCGAATGAATGAACAGAAGTAAGCATTCCAGAGCGCACTAAAAAGCTTCCAATTAAAGTAATCGGGAAAATATTGAGGCCAAAGAACAGAGTCCAGCGTGAAAGCTTGGCATTATGCAGAGTGAAAATGAGCGAGTGATGAAAAGCAGTAGCCATTATAAGCGGTATGAGCGAGACGTTTTCTACTGGGTCAAAGAACCAATAGCCGCCCCATCCAAGCTCTCTGTACGCCCACCAGCTACCAAGAGATATACCAACAAGCAGCATTAGCCACCCAATCTTAGAAAATCTTACAGCGGCTTTCATTAATTCATTGAAGTGTGAAGGGTGCAATAACGCAAGGCACGAGTAAGTAAAAGGAGCGATATATATTACATATCCAAGGTATAATATCGGTGGGTGAATAGCGAGCGCTGCATCCTGTAAAATTGGGTTTAAACCAACTCCTTGATGAGGGGTAATTGAGAATGTAGTAAAGGGGTTAGCCGCATGATAAATAAATAAACATAAAGATAGTAGGATAGGCGTTATTATAAGAATTGCTGTTTTTAAGATTTCAGAGTTCGCGGCTAAAAATTTATTATTGAGAGTTATGTAAGATACAATGCTAAGTAAGGTAAACCATAGTAACTGTGACCCCTCATGACTAGCCCATGCACCAGAAATTTTAAATAGAATAGGGGTTATGGAGCTAGAGTGAAGAAAGACATTTTGTATTGTAAAATCAGAAGTAAAAAAAGCTGCAACTAAACAACCAAACGATGTAATAACAAAGATTGTTTGAGCGCGCATGCTATATATCGCAAACCTTATCTTCTCTTTTATTGCAAAAGAAATAGCGGCAATGCTTGATGCTATGCTAATTAATAGGCAGTAATGAGCAATAATAGAGATCATAATCTATGCTTTATCTAATGTTTCTACCATTAGCATGGTAATACGATTAGATTGACGATGATAGATTGTGACTTTTAAATTAAATATTTGTACTATTTCGCCTTGTTTTGGCAATTTATGCATCTCATGGATTATTAGCCCCGCAAAAGTGCTGGCATGTTCGTCTGGTAAATTCCAATTCAGCTCGCGATTAACGTCTCTTATTGAGGTTGACCCTTCAATCATAAACTTATTTGGAGATTTTTTGATGATTTGATTATTTTGTTTGTCATATTCATCATCTATCTGTCCTACTATTTCTTCTAATATATCTTCAAGCGTTACAAGGCCTTGAAGGTCACCATATTCATCGATAACTAAAGCAAAATGAGATCTCTTTTGACGAAAGGCGTGTAGTTGCAGGCTTACTAGAGCATTATCAGGGATAAACCATGGTTCTGTCATAAAATCTGAAAGAGTGAGTTTTGTATAGTCAAAATTATTTTTATATAGTGAGCGTAGTAGATCCTTGATGTGTAAAATGCCGATAATGTTATCTTTATTATCTTGCCACACCGGGATGCGAGTATGTGATGAAGAAAGAGCTTTTTTTGTTATTTGCTCAATAGGTAATGTGGATTCAATGGTTATCATATTTGATCGATGAATCATGATTTCAGATACAGTCATATTTCCAATATCTAGAATTCCTCCTAGCATATCGCGATCTGCCTTAAATACATTTCCTTCCTCAAGATGATGTTCGATTATTCCCCTTACTTCCTCGGTTCCAGAAATTTCTTGTGATAGCTGTATGTTAAAAATTTTGCAAAAGAGGATCAGAATTTTTTTTAATAGATAATTTATTGGACCTAATACTTTTAGCGCTATAACGACAAAACCGCTAGTGGTTAGAATAACCTTTTCTGCTCTTGCAACAGCAATTGCTTTTGGTATTACTTCAGCAAAAACAATAATTAAGACTGTCATTACTGAAGATGCTATAATCGTCCCCATCTCTTCTCCATAAAGGCCAATCATTACACTGGTGGCGATTGTGGTACATAGGGTATTAAAAAAGCTATTGGCTATCAATAAGCTGCTAATAACTTGTTCTTTAATTTTGAATAGTTTTAATACGGTAATCGCTTTAAGATCTCCTTCGGCTTTAAGTTTTTGTATCCGTCCAGGAGATGCAGCAGTCACTGCGGTTTCGATAGCTGCGAGGTAAGCGGAAATCATTAGTAATAGTATTACAGCGATAAAAGCAAATAAAAACATATTTAATTTATTTTATATAAGTTAGGTTGGGCCATTTAATCAGTCTCATCATGTTTTTGCAAGGAAATAATGAGATTTGATTCCTAGTTTATGCCGAATTGATTAAGAATAAACACATAATCTTCTGCTGTTTCTTTTAAATATTCAAATCTACCAGAAGCTCCTTGATGACCAAAGCTCATATTAGTTTTAAATAATAAAATATTATCATCTGCTTTAAATTTTCTTAGGCGTGCAACCCATTTTGCGGGTTCCCAATAACCAACCCTGGGGTCCGATAGGCCTGCGGTTACAAATAATGCAGGGTAGCTTGTTGCTTTAATATTATCATAAGGGGAGTAAGATTGGATATATTCAAAATACTGCGGATCTTTGGGGTTGCCCCATTCTTTAAACTCTCCTGGAGTGAGAGGTAGTGTCTCGTCTAGCATAGTATTAAGCACGTCAACAAATGGCACATGCGCTATTACAGCTTTGTATAACTCTGGGCGCGCATTCATTACCGCCCCAACTAAAAGCCCTCCAGCGCTCCCGCCGCATATCACAATATTTTTTTGAGAAGTATATTGTTCTTTAATTAGATGCTCGCTGCAAGCGATAAAATCATCAAAGGTACGTTTTTTGTTTAAAAATTTTGCATCTTCATACCAATTATATCCTAAATCATCACCACCTCTGATGTGGGCGATGGCAAAGACAAATCCACGATCAATAAGTGAGAATATATTGCTTCTAAACGATGGTGCGATGCTTATGCCGTATGATCCATAACCATATAAATATAATGGATTAGAACCATCCGCTTTAAATAAAGATTTTTTATAGATCAAGCTTATAGGGACCATTGTTCTATTATTATCTGCCCATAATCTTTTGACCATATATTCATTGGGATTAAAACCACTAGGAATTTCCTGGGTTTTTAATATTTCTAATGGTTCTTTGTTGCTATGTTTATAAGCGTATAAAGTATTAGGCCGCCCCAGAGAAGAGTAGTTAATTCTTATGTCGTTTAATGTAAAATTCGCACTAAATCCTGATGCGGTATAGGATGCATCGGGGAAGGATATAGGGTGCTCTTGGTCTGAGTTGAGATCTTTTATGATAATTTCACTAAGGCCTTGGTGTCTATAATTTAAGATTAGATAATTTGCAGTGATATCAAAATTAGCAAGATATTTGCTTGGATTCATATCGATATAATCTTCCATGATTCCAGTTTTGATTTCTAATTTTACTAGACGGAAATTACTACCCATATCATTAGTAAGGATATAAAAATATTCCCCATTATGTTCAAGAGAGTAGTTTATGCTTTCTTGCCTTGCTATTGCGAGTAAAGGAGCGGGTTGGTTTGTAGTTAAATCTAATGTATGATATTCATTATTATCGTGGCCAGAGATGTTGATTAATAAATACTGGCGGCTACCAGATGAAGATATTGAAACATTATATAGCTTATCATTTTCTTGTAATATCAATTGGTCATTTTGATGACCGAGTATATGACGCATTACCCTCGTGTGCCTTAAGTCTTCATCTACCGGTGTATAGAAGAAGCCCTCATTATTTAGGTTCCATACTATTTGACCGGCAGTATTTGCTATTGCATCAGATAAATATTCATTAGTTTTAAGATTTAAAACTCTAATAGTGTATTTTTCATCGCCGTTAAAATCAACAGAGTAAGCTAGCATGCTATGATCTGGGGATATAGATAATGCCCCTAGAGAAGTAAATTGCTTTCCTTTAGCTAGATGATTTACATCTAATATTATCTCTTCAATTGCATCTGGAGATTGATATTTACGGCAATAGATAGAATAATCTTTATCCGCTTCTGTACGGTTGTAGTAAAGATAATCATCTTTTTGGACATAAGCGGATTGATCGCTGAGTTTGATTCTCCCTTTGAGCTCTTCAAATAATGTATTTTTTAAATCTTGATGCTGGTCAAAAAAAGCTTTCGAATAGTCGTTTTCTTGCTCTAGATAAGAAATGATATTATGATCATCAACTTTTGCTGGCCAATTTGAATCACGCATCCATGAATATTCATCACTAATAGTAATATTATTGATAGTAAAATTATGTGGTTTTTGTTTAGCGATTGGTGGTTGAAGCATCATATTCCTTATGAATTATTGAATAAAATCTAAAATCTTTTTGACTATGTTATGCAGTATCGGAAAAATAAATATTGTACCGAGCGCCATTATTGTTGGAATTAAATGTTTTTTATTTTCATGAATTTTCTGCATTTTATATTCTTGTTTTTGAAATAACATATAGATTACTTTACCGCAGTAAGAAAGTGTTAGTATTGTAGAAGCAGCAAAAATAACCCAGGCAAGGGTGGATTGTTCTATATATAGAGCTTGCATTAGATAGGATTTACTGACTCCGCCACCGAGTAGTGGAAAGCCGCATAAGGATAATAGACTTATAGATAATATTACAGTAGTGATCGGCATTTGGTAATATAGGCTATATATTTCAGTGAGTTTATCGCGTTTTGTTAATAGATAGATATAACCAGCCGCGAAGAAGGCGGTTAGTTTTGCAGTTGAATGTGCAAGTAATTGCATTATTGCAGCATTAAGTCCAGCCTTAGAAAATAAGAGTGCAGCAAAAACGGCCGTAGATAGTTGGTTGATTGTGGAAAAAGCTAATATGAGCTTTAACCTATCGCTTTGTAAGGCTTTTATACCGCTATAGATAATGCTAATGCCTGGAATAATTAATATCAGATGGTAGTCGCCAAATATTTCTCTTAAATATTCAATGCCAAAAGTATATAAGGCAATTTTAAAGATGCAGAATAGGCCTACTTTTACTACTGCTACTGCGTGCAGAATTGCACTAACGGGAAAGATTGCCACCATTGCAGCGGGGAGCCATGTGTGTAATGGTATGATTGCTGCTTTTGCAATGCCGAAAAGACATAGTAAAAAAAGAATAATTCCTACTAAGGGTTCTGGGTGGATTAAGCCATGATAGCTAAAATCAGTCGAGCCCGCTAAATGGTTAATGTATAAAATTGCTGGTAAGAAAGATAATAAAGATGAATATAACAAAGGCTTTAGATATTTATTTAAATCAGCAAAATGCCCATTAAAGACTAGAGGAAGAGTAAAAATTGTGAGTAATTCGTAAAAAATAAACATAGTAATTAAATTAGCCGATAGGGCAATAAGATTACTAGTGATCATACATAGGGTGATGAAGCTAAAAATTGTTTTTGGAGAATTATGGTTACTATGTTTTAAGTACATATTGGTATAAATAATAGCAATAGGCCATAATATTGCCAGTAGTAGTGAGAATATAATGCCAAGGGCTTCTAAATGAAATTTGATTGTAAAATGTCCAATTTGTAGAACATCTACTGAAATAATACCATTATGTAAATACAGCGCGCCTAGCACTACAATTGAGAGTAGGTAGAAAAACGATGTAATAATCATGGCGCTAAGCTTGGTGCGACTATAGTGTTTCTTGCTGCTGAATGGGATGAAAATATTGGCCGATCCTATTAGCATGGTGAGTATAACAATGGTCAGGAAGGCGAAAGAACTATCCATTGATTATGCCCTTAAAGAAAGTTTCGATATATTGCAGTAATTTTTCATTATATATCATCAATACAATAGTTGCTAGACTTGGAATGCTTAGTGTTAATACATCCCTATAACTTGCTTGAATATGTTTGTTATATAATCTTTTGAATATCTTATAATTATATTCTAATGCTAAGATTGATGTAGCGATAATTACAAAAAAAGACACATATTCTTTTGCATCAAGCACAGCAGATAACATATTGATTTTATTGACAAAATTAGCCGTAAGTGGCATAGAGCTATTGGATAAAGCACTAAAAGCAACCAATATTAAAAATAAATAAGAGGCGCGGTTGCTATGTTTAGGTGGTTTTTCTTGTGTTTTAAGAGATGGGTTGAGTAAAATAAATAATGAAATTTTGATTAAAGAGTCAGTAATGATCGATAATATGGCAACCGCAATCATAAAGGGTGAAGGGTGAGTTAATAGAAGGACTCCATAGCCGATTTGAGCCGCTGCGGAATATAAAATAATTCGTCTAATATTGTTAGATTTTAAGGCCAAATATGATGAAATGATTATGGCGGCTAAAGCTAAATATTTGATGATATCGCCAAAAAAATGTGCATAAAGGGCGTTGTAGTCAATAACAAAATAGATAAATCGAAGTAGGCAATAAAATCCTACAATTGATGACACTCCAGCGAGCATCGAAAGCGATACTGGTGATGCAAAACTATAGGCTCTGATCATCCAAAAGTGCAAAGGTAATAATGCAATTTTTAATAGGCAGCCACAGATAAAAAAGGATAGGCCTAAGATTACGATTTTAGAGTGATATAAACCACTTAGCCTTATATGTATATCATCAATATTTAGAGAGCCAGTAGAAGTTAGTATCATACCAACGCCAATTAATATTAGGCTTGCACCTATGGTTCCCATAATAAGATAATCTAATGCTCCAATTAAACTGCGTTTATCTTCCCCTTGGGATATTAGAGCGTAGCTTGCAAGGGATGCTATTTCTAGAAATACATATAAATTAAATAGGTCATTAGTGGCTAGCATACCACTAAAGCCCGTATAGACTAGCAATATAATACTATATAATAAATGTCTTCTTGCTGAGGTGATATATTTTTCAACCTGGTTTATAATTTGAGGTTGAAGGATGGTAAGCATGAATAAAGTGACTAAAGAGATGAAGCATAGGATTGGTTGATTTAAATGGTCTAGCCTATATTCAATACCAATTGGAGCATTGAAACCTCCAAGGTTATAACGCACGGCGTCATCTATATTGTTTAACCCATAAATATTTATTGTTGTAGATAGTAGCAATGTTACAATAGAGATTATGCGCGCTGCTTTAATACTAGGTATAATGACTATTACTAATGCACTTAGTAAGGGTAGAATAATTTGTAAAATAGGCCATTGCATATTCAAAAAATTTATCATGAATGCGGATCTATTTGAGTGATATTGGTGCTGCCAAATTCCTTTTTGATCATGGTAATGAGTGCAAGAGCTACTGCTAAAGTAGCAAACCCGACTACAATTGCGGTAAGCATTAGAACATGAGGGATGGGGCTAGTATAAATGATATTAGAGTCACTAATCTTAATAGGTACAATGCTTCCAGCTACTTTGCCAAAGGCGATATAGAATATTAAGATAGAATTTTGGAAAATAGCCAGGCCTATGATTTTCTTGACGTAATTGTTGCTTGTTAGCATCATATATAATCCGCTTACAAGAATAAAAGTGGCTATTATATATATAATATGTCCATATTGCATATTCTATTCTCCTTGATCAAATAGAAAATAAATAAGTAGCATAGCAGAAGAGACAGTTAATCCTACTCCTAATTCAATGATTGTTATTCCTATTTTTTGACCAGTAATAGCATTGGCAGCGAGATACGAATAGTCTAAATATTGACCATTTGATAATAGCGCAACTAGTCCAGTTGTAAGAAAAATCAACGTGCCAGTAGATGCAATAATGCGTAGACCTGGGATCAAGGCTTTATTCGTTAAGATGTTTGGCTTGATCAAGCTTATTGCGATCAAGCTTGAAGCAAAAATTGTTCCAGCTTGAAAACCTCCGCCTGGAGCAATTTCTGCATTTAGCTGTATGTATAACGCAAAAAATACCAAGAATGGAAAGATGAATTGATTGATTACTTTGATAATAGGATTTTTATTTAGCATTTTTTTTCTTAGTGTTTTTCAGAATAAGAAGGATAGATATTGCTGCTGTTAATATTACAGTTGTTTCACCCAAAGTATCATAGCCACGGTAGCTTGCCAAGATGGCTGCCACAAATGATGGGATGCCAATATCTGTAGCTGTATTTTGTATATAGTAATTATTAATATGAGCTTGTAATGATGGATTGTAAGCTCCATAAGGGGTTAAGTCCCCAATTGCATATATTATAATAAATGCAATTGGGGTGCATAGTAACAACGCAAGAATTTTGGTTTTGGGCGGTGTGTGCGATATTTCATAATCTATATTTTTTGCAAAACTTAGCATTATAACTGTTGATAAACAGGCGCCAATTGCAGCTTCCGTCATTGCTATATCTGGTGCATCCATCGTTAAGTAGCATAATGTAATTAATAAACTGCTCGTGGACATTAAGAGTATAGAGCCCAGTATTGTTGATGAATATATGATGCTAATTGTTGTAACGCTTAAAGCTAGTGCAAAAATTAGTAAAATCACAGACGAAAGGTCAAAAGGCATATTTTCCTATTTGCGTTTATATGGTTGGAGCCCACTTTTCCATGCAGCAAGTATAATAGCATGGCTATTTGTAGGGCTTAAGATAAAGCACAATATTAATATTATGACAATTTTGACGACATTTAGCATATTAGGTTGTAAAAATGCCAGGCCTATTAAGCACAGTGGTATTCCAAGACTATCTGCTAAGGTCGCTGCGTGCGATTTTGTATATATATCAGGCATACGTATTAAGCCAATGATGCTCGATAAGATAAAAAAAGCTCCAAATATCAGTAGGATAGACGCCATAATGTGCATATATGATAGTCACTCTAAATTGTATTACATCTAATATTATTATGATAGTTTGTCGTTGTCACGTAAAAATATTATAAAAAAGCTTGCATTTACTTTGAATATAGTGCATATTGCCTGGCATCTAGGGCGATTAGCTCAGCTGGTAGAGCACCTCGTTTACACCGAGGTGGTCGGCAGTTCGAACCTGTCATCGCCCACCACATTTTTTCCTTTGATTTCCTATATTTATCTTGCAAGGCTCTGTCCTTCTCATCTATATTATTTTAAATACATTTTAAAAGGAGAAGTTGAAATGCCAAGAATTATTTTACCCGAGGGTTACATGCCTTCAGATAGCGAAGAATATATGAATGACTTGCAGCTTGAGTATTTTCGTCAGAAACTACTGAGCTGGAAAGAAGAGTTGTTAGAAGAGTCTAGGGCTACTTTAAAACACATGCAGGAAGATAATTGGAATGAGCCAGATTTAAACGATAGAGCTTCTCTTGAAACTGACACAGCTACTGAACTGCGTACGCGCGATCGTTATCGTAAGTTAATTGATAAAATGGATATGGCGCTTGAACGTATTGAGTCTAAAGAATATGGCTTTTGCGAAGAGACTGGTGAGGAAATTGGTCTAAAGCGCCTAGAGGCTCGCCCAGTTGCGACGTTATGTATTGAAGCGCAAGAAAGGCACGAAAGCTATGAACGTCAACATGTGGATGAAGATGAGCTCCAAGATTAAAGATACTATCCATACTAAGAGTTCATCTGTGCAATGTAATGGTGGAGAAGGGGCTGATAATCATCCATTAGTATATCTTGCAATCAAGAAAGATGTAGATAAAATCTCTTGCCCATATTGCAGTAAAGAATTTCTTTTAGAGCGTTTAGTCTCACTTAAATGATTAATAATTTTGTTGTATAAAAAATGTCAAAGGCTTCAGGGATAACAAGGTCACTGTATAAAAAATCATATAATTTATCAGGGCAATATGATGGATATTTTTTTGCGTTAGGCAAGAGAAAGCGCGGAGACAGTAGCTCTATTACAGAGCAGGAATTAAAAGCAGCATTTGAACAATGGTTTGGTTCGCATGATACCAAGCCTTATGAGAGTGAGGATGAGGACGGCGTGATTTGTAACACTGGTGTGTTTATTGAAAGTTTTGAGTTTGCGGACGGTAAGAAAATTTTTATAGACTGTAGCCTTTGTAATAATTCTAAGGAAAATGATGAAATGTTATTAGTAGGTGAGGATGATGCCTAAAAATGTTTTGTTATTATTAAAAGCACAGTTCGATCAATATGATATCGATGGCTATATTATTCCTTCCACTGATGAATATCAGAGCGAATATACCGCGCCTTATGCAAGAAGGCTTGAATGCGTAACGGGTTTTACTGGTTCAAATGGCATTGCAATAATCTTAAAAGATAAGAGTCTATTTTTTACGGACGGCAGGTATATAGACCAAGCGGCGAGAGAGCTAGATCAAAATGAGTTTGAGATTTATAACATTACAGAAATTTCTGAATATATCCCAGCTTTAACTCTAGGGCTTGATGATATGCTCTTTACTGAGAGGCAATTATCTTGCTTTGATAAAGCTACGCTCAAGGCCATAGATTTGAACTTAGTAGATGAGATATGGCGCGATCAGCCAGAGTTCCCTATAACTCCTATATTTGCATATAAAGAAGAATATGCAGGTTTGGCAGCAGAGGTGAAATTAGACGATGTGCGCTCCTATATGAAGAGGGCGGGTGGTGATTATCTATTGCTTACATCATTAGATTCAATCTGTTGGCTACTTAATATCCGGGCTTCTGATATTCCTTATTGTCCAATGCTTTTGTCTTATCTGGTAATTAGCCATAAAGAGATGTGGCTTTTTATTGAAGATAGAGCGCTTGAGGCTATAGGTTTAGATATTACAATAAAGCCTCGCGCTGAGATTAAGGCGTTTTTAAGCGATATAGTTGGTAAAGTTATTATTGATAAAAAAACTGTACCACTAGGTTTATTTAGGTCCTGTAAAAATGTTATATCAGGTGACGATCCATGCACTTTGCCGAAAAGCTGTAAGCATGAGATGGAAATTAAAGGTTCACAAAGTGTGCATATCAAAGATGCTATCGCATTATGCGAGGCTTTGGCATGGGTAGAGGAAGAAGCGCCAAGCGGTAATTTATCAGAATATGATATTTCTGAGAAGCTAACTGATTATAGGAAGAAGCAAGAGGGGTATGTGAGTGATAGTTTTGCTGCGATTGTGGGATATCAAGAAAATGGCGCTATAATTCACTATCGCGCGCCGGAAAGTGGCTCTAAGGTGATAAAGGGCGAGGGGTTATTATTAATTGATTCTGGTGGGCATTATTTGGGTGGTACTACCGATGTTACTCGGACGATTAATATTGGCGCCTCGACTCCCGAGCAAAAATTAAGATATACTCAGGTGCTAAAAGGTCACCTTAATTTAGCGCAGCAAAAATTTGTTCCTGGCACTGCTGGAGGTAATCTTGATGTTCTTGCCCGTATGTATTTATGGCAAGATGGGGCTGATTATGCTCATGGCACAGGTCATGGCGTTGGTAATATGCTCTCAGTTCATGAAGGCCCACAGAGCATAAGTCGCTATTCAAACATCGCGTTGCAAAAGAATATGATTGTGTCAAACGAGCCGGGTTTTTATAAAAGTGGATCATATGGTATTAGAATTGAAAATTTACAATATGTTACAGAATCTGATAGTGGCTTTTTGCAATTTGAGACTTTAACCTTAGTGCCATATTGTAGAGAGCTGATCGATCTTAGTTTTTTGACTAAGGATGAGATGTTGTCCTTACAACATTATCAAAAATTGATCATTCTTCATGTCTATCCACATTTGAGCTCTAGGGCAAAAGAGTGGGTAGATAAAAACCTCATTAAATTAGCCGTTTAACTCTTCGCCTCATAAAGTGGGGTAACAAGCGGGGCAATAGTCTATTTATCTTAAGTTACCAAATTTTACTTTGGCTCTATGCCGCCAATGGCCATCCTAATAAAGTTTTTGTTGCAAAATATCCTATTGTTGTATACATTATTATATCTAAGGTATAATAAAGGTAGTTGTATGGATGATTTAGAGGGTGTTTCTTTAATAGGCGGAGGAAGTGATTTAGGATTAGATATAGGATCAGATATAGGATCAGATATAGGATCGCTTAATTTACAAGCTCTAGAAGTAGAAAACGCAACTATGAGCATAGAATCTTTTATTAGACGGGCTGAGTCAGGAAGTTTGACTCTAGATGATATTAGTAACTTCAAACACGGTGGTGGTGATATTAATGCTAAGGATGCACGCGAAAATAACGCTTTGTATTATGCTATATCAGAAGAGCAAAACGAAACTATAGCTCTTTTGATAGACTGCGGCGCCGATGTTAATGATCCGTATTCTTTTCAGCCTCCTCTGATACACGCTAGAAATACTCTCAATATGGAAGCTATGGCTCTTTTGCTAAAAGTAGGGGCTAATATTGAGGTTAAGGACTGCAGAGGCTTTAATGTTCTATATTACGCTGCTATTGCGGGAGAAAATATGGAACACGTAGTTTTTTTATTAGCACATGGTGCTAATGTTGAGGCTCGGGTAGGATTAGATGACATGACCGTCATAGAGTACATGAAGGAATACATTATTTTGACAGGGAGAAAAGACACTACTTCTTTAGATAAAATTCTTGCTTTATTGCTTGAATATTCAGAATTAAATAAAAAAGACGCTCTTATAAACTTAGGTAAAGTAGCTCATGATTACAATATGAGCGGTCCAGGTGGTGATATATTAAAAACATCGCCACTAGATGTTATTGGAAGCTTTATTGCTCCTTATCTGAATATGGCAGATATAATTAATCTCCAAAAAGAAATAAGATCCGAACTCCCCTCCAACCAAAACCCAGCATAGACCACTACCAAAGGGCCTCTGTCGCATCTGTAAATTAAAGTAGATAAAACGGTTGAATCTAAGTTTTTGGGTGTGGTGTAATTAAAAGATGCATTGATTAAGCGATCTTTTGTTGCTCACGACTCCCCAAATTACTCAAAAGGGATACATTGAATTGACAGCTAAGGTAATTTTGCGTAGAATCGCCTAGTTATTTTAGTGAAGGTTTTATTTAATGACGGCAAGCCAAATATACTTGTTTAAAGATAAACGCTTTTTGCCCTTGTTTATAGTGCAGTTCTGCGGATGTTTTAACGATAATGTTCTAAAAAACGCTCTTATTATTCTTATTACTTACAAATTATCAGGGCTGACGGCTTATTCTACGCCGATAATGTTACTGATGGCTAATGCCATTTTTATTACTCCTTTTATTATTTTCTCAGGTATCTCCGGTCAATTAGCCGATAAATTTGAGCGCTCTACTTTAGTGCAATTCATTAAATTGGCTGAAGTGGCAATAGTATGTTTGGCTGCTTACGGATTTTTTCATACAGACCTTGTTATATTATATCTATCTATTGGTTTGATGGGAATGCATTCTACTTTCTTTGGGCCTTTAAAATATAGCATCCTGCCAGATCATTTAACAAAAGATGAGTTACTCGCAGCTAATGGATTCGTAGAGGCTGGAACTTTTGTTTCAATATTAATAGGTACGATTTTAGGTGGTTTTTATACCACTTTTGCTTCAGTTGTTATGTTCTTCATGCTTTTAGTATCCGTTGTCGGTTTTGCCGCAAGTTTCTTTTTACCTAAGTCTAATAATAGCAATCCAAATCTAGTGATTAATCCTAATATTTTGCAAGAAACTCTTAATATCGTAAAATACGCTCATTCCAAAAAACAAGTATTCTTACCAATACTCGGTATTTCTTGGTTTTGGTTTATTGGTGCCGCTCTTATAGCGCAAATTCCTCTTCTTACTAGAGATCTTTTTGGTGCTGATGAAACTGTAGCGAATTTATTCCTAGCAGTTTTTTCTATTGGAGTAGGGGTTGGTTCTTTTTGGTGTAATAAATTATTTGAAAATGAAATTACCACAAAATATTTATTCATGGCTGCTTTCGGTATAAGCCTTTTTGGGATAGATTTATTCTTCGCTAGTCGTATTAGTGCGGTGCATCATGAGATTGATCAACTTAAAAATGTTATGGTGTTTATTAGTAAGCTGCATAATTGGCGTATTCTTGCTGATTTATTCCTTTTGTCAGCTATTAGTGGTTTATATGTCGTGCCATTGTTTGCTGTAATGCAATATTTTAGCTCGCCAGCTTATCGTTCAAGGGTTATTGCAGCGAATAATGTGTTAAATGCTGTGTTTATGGTGGCGTCGACATTATTTCTTTCAGTGCTTTTTACATTAGGTTGTCCTGTACATGTGGTTATTTTATTAGTTTGTCTTTTGAATGTTTTAGTCGCTGTTTATATTTATCGATTATTACCAGAAGCTAAATTCATTCCTGAGCCAATTGTTCGTAGTGTCTTTAAGTTTATTTTTGATTTTTTCTATCGTGTTGAAGTCAAGGGCCTAGAGAATCTAGATAAGGCTGGTAAGCGTGTGGTGATAGTAGCAAATCATATTTCCTATTTAGACCCAGCATTATTAAGCGTTTATTTGCCAATAAAATTAGTATTTGCTATTAATACTCAAGTAGCCCAAGCTGCTTGGGTGAAACCATTTTTAAGTGTAGCAAGGGTTTTTTCTATCGATCCTAATAACGCAATGGCCGCTAAGTCGTTGATTGACGTTGTGAAGAAAAATCAAGCGGTGGCTATTTTTCCTGAAGGTAGAATAAGCACTACTGGCGCCTTGATGAAAATTTATGAAGGCCCAGGGATGATTGCTGATAAAGCAGATGCTAATATCCTTCCTATACGTATTGAAGGTCCCCAGTTTACAATTTTTTCTAAATTAAAGTTTATTCCTAAAGTTCGTTGGTTTACTAAAGTTACTATTACTATTTTGCCGCCTGTAAAGCTTGATGCTCCAGCCAATATGCAAAATAGAATTCGTAGGAAGTTTATTGGACAAAAATTATATGACATCATGTCTGAAATGATGTTTGAAAGTTCAGCTTATAAAAAGACATTATATCAGTCATTAATTGATGCTGGTAAGGTTTATGGTTTTAATCATGAAGTTATACATGATTTAGCTAATAATAAGGCGACTTATCGTCAGATGATTATGAAGTCCTTTATCCTTGGTGATTTGATCAAAGATGATACTCATAATGCTGAATATGTTGGGTTGATGTTACCAAATACTGTGGGTACTACGATTACATTTTTTGCTATGCAGGCTTATAACCGCGTGCCAACAATGGTGAATTTTAGCGCTGGCGCTGGGAGTATAATATCTGCTTGTAATACAGCTAGGGTCAAAACTATATACACCTCAAGGCAATTCATTGAAAAGGCCTCTTTAGAGGCGGTAGTATCACAATTAGAGCAACATTTTAATGTTATTTATCTTGAGGATTTGGCTAAGCGTTTAAACCTATTGATTAAACTAAAAGGCTTTATCGGTAGTTTGGTACCTAATATATATTATAATTTTATTTGTAAGAATATGGAGGATAAAAGCCCTGCAGTGATTTTATTCACTTCCGGTACTGAAGGTAGTCCTAAGGCCGTGGTGTTATCCCATCGTAATATTCAAGCGAATCGTTATCAAATTGCATCGCGCGTTGATTTCGGTATGCATGATACTGCATTTAATACTTTGCCAATGTTCCATTCTTTTGGTATGACCGGGATGATTTTAATGGTGCTGCAAGGGATTAAGACATTCTTTTATCCATCACCATTGCATTATAGAATTATTCCAGAGGTAATGTATGACGTTGGTGCAACAATTATGTTCGGTACGGATACATTCCTCAATGGTTATGCTAAATATGCTCATCCATATGATTTTTATTCTTTGCGTTATGTTTTTGCCGGGGCAGAGAAGCTGAAGAGTGAAACTCGTAAATTATGGCTTGAAAAATATGGCGTAAGAGTTTTTGAAGGTTATGGAGCTACAGAAGCTGCTCCGGTAGTTAGTGCTAATACTTCAATGCATGATAAGCCTGGTACTGTTGGTAGATTAATGCCTAAGATGGAGCATCATATAGAGCCAGTAGAAGGTATTGCAGAAGGCGGGATGCTTAATATTAAAGGTCCTAATGTTATGCTCGGATATATTACGGCTGATAATCCAGGTGTGATTACTCCTCCTCATGTAGAGAATTTAGGCAAAGGATGGTACAATACTGGTGACATCGTAAAAATAGATGATGGTGGTTATATTACAATATTAGGCAGAGCTAAGCGTTTTGCAAAGATTGCGGGTGAAATGGTTTCTCTCTCTGCCGTAGAAGAGCTAGCTGCCGCTGTTGATAATAATTCTTCTCATGCTTCTGTGCATGTTGTCGATGAAAAAAGAGGTGAGTTAATTTTATTATTTACTACTTCTGCTATTATTAATAGAGAAACTTTCCTCTCTAGTATTAAGGTAAAAGCTTTATCAGAGCTACATATGCCGAAGTATTTCGTGTTAGTAGATGAAGTGCCTGTGCTTGCTACTGGTAAAATAAACTATCGTCAGGTTCTTACTATGGCCGAAGATTACATCAAATCAGTTGCTAAGCCGGTTAGTGAAGATCAAGATCCAGAACAGGATTAGAGCTATATTATGGCTGAAGAATATCATAAAATTATCGCTAAGAATAAAAGGGCTTTATTTGAATATTTTATTGAAGAGCGAATAGAGGCGGGTGTCGTTCTTAGAGGTAGTGAGGTTCAATCTTTAAGGCTGGGTAAGGCTAGTATTGAAGATTCCCACGCTACTAATGATGGTGCAGAGATTGTTTTGCATAATTGTCATATAGCAGAATATGAAAAAGCTCATCAATTTAATCATAGTACTAGGCGTCCAAGAAAATTATTATTGCATAAAAGCGAGATACGAAAAATTATTGGAAAAATACGCATCAAAGGATATACTTTAATTGCATTATCAATGTATTTTAATGCTAAAAATAAGGTGAAGGTAGAGCTAGGAATAGCAAAAGGTAAGAAGTTACACGATAAGCGCGAAAGTCTTAAAGAAAAAGATTGGGACCGCCAGCAACATCAAATGTTGAGACAGAAGTAGGTATTGAAAATGAGTACAAGACAAGATTTAATAGATTTAGTTGCGGCCAAAAACACTAATATTTCAAAAAATGATATTACTGAGGCTGTCGAATTGATTTTTGATCATATAATTGATCAATTAATTCAAGGAAGTCGTGTTGAAATAAGAGGGTTTGGTAGTTTTTCTATTAAAACCAGAGCAATATCTTCTTCATCCGCTCTTCCGCAAGTTACGGTGAAAGCAAATCAAACTGTAAAAACCTTGTATTATCGTATGTCTGAAAATCTTTTTGGTAAGATAGGTAATGTCGATCAGTGAAATTTTCTTAGTCTTGCTCGTTGCTTTGCTAGTAGTGAAGCCTGAAGATGTTCCAGAAATTATCAAAGCTTTCAGGAAGATTTTTCGTTATTTTAATAAAATTAAAAAAGATATTGCGTCTATTTTTGAAGATGAAGCCGGCGATGTTGGTGAGATAAATAAATATTTACTCAAAATATCTGCTTTAGATGCAAAATATGAAGGTGATTATACGTTAGAAGATATTAGAGCTTTTTATCATAAATTACTGAAAGAGCGTCGTAATAATGGATAGCGTTTCATACATCATAACTATTTATAATAAAGCAGTATGTCTGCCAGAGCTTGTAGATGCTTTATTAGCTCAAGAAGGTGATTTCGATAGGGAGTATATATTTGTTGATGATGAATCAACGGATGGTTCGCTCCAAATATTACAGGATCTATGTAAAAATATTCCAGAAGTAATTATTTTGTCCCAACAAAACACTGGTCCTAGTGGTGCTAATAATAGAGGCATTTTAGCGGCGAAGAAAAAGTGGATTTTCTTTATTGATGGTGATGATTATTTATTTCCCAGGGCAACTCAAACTTTATTAAATCTTGCTAGAGAATATGATGTCAAAATTTGTCGTGGTAGTTTTTCGAATGATCTTTCTAATGAGGCTCATGTTTTTGATGGTAAGGTCACAATCTTCGATGATTTAATGACAAAAACTTTAAGCTTCTACCCCATGGGTTGTAGATTTCTAGTGAATCGTAAGTTGCTTCTTAAAACAGGCGGATTTGATACGAGAGTTTTTATTCAAGATTATTCTATTGCGTTAAGGCTTGCTCTTATCGAGAATAAGATATGTGTTATTAATGACTTACTAGCAGCTAATATCGATAAAAATCAACAAAGATTATCTAGCAATAAAACACAAGAAAATCACGACACTGCTTTAGCTAGATATTTATTTGTCAAAGATCATCTGGATATAAAATATTGTTATAAATATTTAGCCTTAGAGCGTCAGTTAAAAAAGTCATGGTCATGGTATCGTAAGCAGTGGTTTATGCCTAGAGTTTTTTCTAAATATTTCTTGCGTTATTTAATCACACGTTTTGATTTCGGATATCAAGATGAGCTTGTAGTCAAATGGATGAGCGAGAGTTTAGAAGTATATAATAAATCAGTCATTAGAATCATTGCTAGGTAAGCCTAAGATGTCAAAATCCGAATCTAATATTAAATTTTTAAGAGCTTCCTCTTTTTTATTGCCATATAAAAGTACAATAATCGCTCCCAATATAATGATCAATATTCCAATAATTTGGATTATGGATATTTTTTCTCCTAATAATATATTACCAAAAATCACAACAAATATAGGCTCTAAGACTGAAAGAATAGAGGCTTTTTCAGAGCTCATATATTTTAGTCCTTGTAGTAGTAATAAAATAGGTATGGCTGTACAAATAGTGCTAATCGCGATGATATCAGTCCATAATAAGAAGTTATTTGGCATGAAAAGAGAATTATCTATAATAGCGGCGAATAAAGAAATGATAGCGCATCCGACCGATACTGAGATAGCTGCAATTTGGATAGAGAAATCACTCTTTTTACTAGCAATAATATATATAGCATAAAAAAAAGCAGATAATATGCTTATAAAAATACCAGTAATATCATTCGCTATTTCATAACTATCTATTAAACAGATCATCCCAATTATGATCATTGGAATTGCCGTATAGTAAACTTTTGTAACTTTGACTTTGTAGAATAAATAGTTGATTAAGATCACTATTGTTGGGTAAGCAAAGAATACTACCATGGAGATGCCAGAGCCGATATATTTTGTCGAAATAAAGTAAGTTATGGAAGAGGGGCCATATAATAATAAGCCATATAGTAATGCTTTACAAGTCGCGATCTTATAATGTAGTAATGTGCTTAGTTGCTTGATGAAGATGATTGATGTGAAAATAGCAGAGAGCAAGAATCGCCAAAATAGCATATTATAAACAGATAGGCCTGCGTTCATTAAATTTACGCCAAAATATCCTATCAGGCCATAGCAAAGACCAGAAGACATGACATAAAAAGCTCCTAAGTACTTTGCCATAAAATTAATAGTGAATGACGACACAATTTTGTTGTAGACTCATGAGTTTTTTGCACACAGATTTAGCTTGCCCAAAAGTATCAAACTTTCCGGCCATAAGCCTGTAGAATGTTCCTTTGTTTTCAATGTTTACTTTTTGAACGATATATGGCAGGGATGCGAGATACTTGCTGTGTAGTTTTTTTAATCGATTCCATTCTTTGTTTGCAGCCTCTTCGGTGCGCACTGAAACTAATTGAATTCGATAAGAGGGTTTTTCTTTTGCTACTATAGCTTTCTTTTGTGTTTTGCTACTAGTCTCTTGTACTTGTACTATTTTCAATGTTTTTACACCGCTAGTATCAGCTATAGGTTCGCTCAGCTGCGCTTCTTCGGTTTTTATAATCTCTGTTTTAGGAGGGTTTTCGGATTCAGATAAGATATTGCCAATAATATCATCGATTTTATCATTAGAAGATTCCGAATCTTTTGGTTGAAGGGCTACAGGTTCTTCTGGTTCTGGTAATAGAGAAATAGATCCATCATGTTTACTGTTTTTTAAGCTATCATAAACCAATTTATCAGTATTGGCGACTAGGGCTCCACCTGGTTTAACGGACTTAATTCTAGTTGGCTCCGCATCTGCTTCTAACAGAGGAATCGGCTGCCTGGTCAGGTAATTATATTCATAATAATACCATCCATAGACGGTGGAAATGAAAATAACAATAAGAGCAGACAAAAGCTTTATTTTGGATAAAGGTTTTTTAAATATAAATTCTGCATCATGTTCATCTAGCTTGTTATTCAATTTAAGTACCTTACATTCTATCTACAATATCTACGCCGATGATTTCAAAGCCGGCATGTATAACTTGCCTCATTGCTTTGAGGAGGCCAAGGCGTGATGCTGTTAATTCTATATTATTTTCTATAATGAAGCGATAATTATTGTTTTCTTTGCCTAAATTCCATAAAGAGTGAAACACACTTGCAATAGACTGTAAGTAAAAAGCAATTCTATGTGGTTCAAAATGCAGAGCTGAACCTTCCACTACTCTTGGGAATGAGGCAAGAAGTTTGATTAACTCTAGTTCTTCTTTAGAAGCAAGTAGAGTAAGGTCGTAGTCTTTTTGTTCTGATTTTTTATAACTTTCAGGCATCTGTGATGCAGCGTTTGTAATGATCGATCCAGCCCGCACATAAGCATATTGAACATAAAACACAGGATTATCTTTTGATTGTTCCTTTACCTTTGCTAAATCAAAATCTAAAATTGCATCATTTTTACGGGTAAGCATCATGAAGCGTATAAAATCTTTTCCCACTTCTTTTACAACGTCTTGTGTGGTAGTAAATGCGCCGGCGCGCTTAGACATCTTGATTGGCACGCCATTTTCAACAAAGTTTACTAATTGGCACAATTTTACTTCGCTTTTAACTGAGCCATTACTTAGCGATTCCACTACTGCTTTGATACGTTTTACATAGCCGCCATGATCGGCCCCTAAAACGAAAATTATTTGCTTGAAACCACGAGTTATTTTGTCAGCTGTATATCCTATGTCGCCAGCGAAATAAGTCCAGCTGCCATCTGATTTTTTTAAAGCTCTATCTTGATCATCACCAAAATCTGTGGATTTAAATAATAATTGTGGACGACTTTCCCAGTTTTCTTGTAATTCGCCCTTTGGTGGTGGCAGGGTGCCTTCATAGACTAAACCTAATTTCTGTAATGTACCGATCGCTTCATCTACTTTGTTATTATCATATAGGCTTTGTTCGGAGAAAAACACATCATGCTTAACTCCTAGCTCTAGCAGGTCAGATTTAATTATCTCTAGCATTTCTGATATAGCAAATTTCTTAATTATGGGAAGGTATTCATCCTCTTGCATATTCGTTAGCTTATCACCATATAATTTTGCTAGTTTTTCTCCTATTGGGCAAAGATACTCCCCAGGATAAAGGCCAGCTGGAATGATCGCTTTTTTACCAGTGTAAGCTTCCTTATAACGCAGGAAAGCAGTTCTTGCTAGGTCCAGCACTTGCCCCCCGGCGTCATTCACATAATATTCTTTAGTAACGTTATATCCGCATTTAATCAATAATCTTGCCAGTGCATCGCCATATACCGCTCCGCGAGCATGACCAATATGCATTGGTCCAGTTGGATTGGGCGAGGCGTATTCAACATTGATACTTTCTCCTTCTCCTAGGTTGTTTTCTCCATATTTTATCCCAGCAGATATAATTTCATCAATTGCTTCATACCATTTGGATGGATTAATAGTAAAATTAATGAATCCAGGGCCAGCAATCTCAATGTGGTCTATATAGGGTAGGGTAGATAGTGTTTCATTTAGGAGAGTAGCAATTTCTCTGGGGCTCTTTTTAAAATCTTTGGCAAGTACCATAGCTGCGTTGGTTGATAGATCGCCATTAGATGCTTCTTTTGGCATTTCTACTACGATAGATTTTAGTAAATTATCTGGTATGGTGCCAAGAAGATTAAAAGCAGCAGAAACAATATCTTGCCGTAACAATTGGTAGATGTTCATAGGACTAAAAATTATTAAATGTTAGGTTGTTAAAAGATTCGAACTCTTTGATTGCAAAGCGGTCGGTCATTCCGGCGATATAGTCAGAGATGATTCTAGGTTTAGAATCTCTTGCTAGTGCAATTCTATTCTGCCATTCTATGGGTAAACATTCTGGACTTTCCATATATAGTTCAAAAAGACCGGTAACGACTCTCTTGCATTTTAATGTAATGATAGAGATATATTGTGTTCTATAGATGTTCGTTGTTAAAAATTTTCTGATAAGATTCATTTGTGCGAGTCCTTCTTCAGAAAACTCGATTAATGGACGGCCAAGCAATCTTACGTCTTCTGGGGTTTTGACGTTATATTTGATGATATTAGCGCGTGACGCGGTAAGTAAATCATTGATTAAATAGTGATTTAAATGCCTGATGGTTTCGTATATCATCCGTTTTGGATCTAGGTTTGGATATTTCTTTTTTATATTAATGATATATTCATGCAGAAATTTAATTTCTTCAAGGCTATCAATATCAATTAAGCCTGACCTTATTCCATCTTCTAGATCATGACCATTATAGGCAATATCGTCACTGAGTGCTGCAACCTGCGCTTCTGCTGAGGAATATTGATCTAAATATAAATCTTGAATCTGGTTATATTCATTTATTGCTTCGTCTAAATTACCTGTTAATGGTCCATTGTGTTTTGCAATTCCATCTAGCACTTCCCAGGTTAAGTTCAGCCCGTCATATGCAGCATATCTTTGTTCTAAGGAAGTAAGGATTTTAATGGTATGAGCGTTATGTGAGAATCCTCCATAAGTCTTCATCGATTCATTCAGTGCATCTTCGCCGGCATGACCAAAAGGCGTATGACCAAGGTCATGAGCGAGTGCTATACACTCGGCCAGATCTTCAAAAAGCCCTAAAGCTCCAGCTAAAGAACGTGCAACGCTTGCAACTTCAACTGAGTGGGTGAGGCGGTTGCGATAATGATCGCCCTCATGGTTGATGAATACTTGTGTTTTATATTCTAGCCTACGAAATGCATTAGAATGAATAATACGATCTTTGTCGCGTTGAAATTCATTACGATAAGGAGTTGAGACTTCTGGATAAAGTCTTCCTTTGGTATTTAATGGATTTGATGCAAAGCTAGCTAACATAAAACTCTACTTGAAGAATATCCCTATATAATATAAATTAAAGCCATTCTTTGCAATGAGTTTATTAAAGACGATTGGGATAAAAAATATATATGACTACTACTGCAATATCTATTACAGAAAGCGCTTTTAGGCGCGCCTCAGAGCTTGCGCTCCTTGAAACTAATCCGGATTCATTTTTAAGGGTTTCGGTTGATGGTGGAGGTTGCTCGGGATTTATTTATAAATATGAAATGACAACAGTGCTCGAGCAAGATGATGTAATCTTCAAAAGTGAGCATAGTAAAATTGTTATTGACCCTATGTCGCTTGAATATATGCAAGGCAGCCTCTTAGATTTTATTGAAGAGCTTGGTAGTAGCTATTTCTCCATCAAAAACCCTCAAGCAACTGCTAAATGCGGCTGTGGTAATTCGTTCGCAGTTTAGGTGGGCGTCATCACGAGGAGGCTTAAAAAGCCGAGGTCGTGATCCAGAACAATGATTTTTTTAAAGTCGATAGCGATGGAGCTAAAGCTTCTCGCAATGATGATCTCTTGCAACAAAGTCTTATGGGCTTGTTCCATCGTCACTCACCTCTTCATTTTATCCTTTTGATCTCTCGGTATAATCCTTTAAAAGGCTATTATTTTGTAAAATATTAGTTGTAATAATACTATAGTAAAGTTATCCTGAGGTGCTTAAGCAATTAATATTTACAGGAGAAAAATTATGTTAAGAAAGGTTGTTCAAAATGCCGCCGCTAGTGTTGGTACTGTTACTTTGAGTGGCCCTGTTGGTGCTACTAATTCATTGAAATCACTTAATGCTGGTGAGGGTAGTAAAGTGATCAGCTTAGGTGATGATGCGGCTATAGCTAGATTCAATGATGATGTGACTGACGAAGTTGTTTTTACTGCTGCGACTCAACATTTAACATTCAATACTGATGCTACTCTATCTGGTGGTATTAATTTTGATGAATCTAAGGCAACTATTGCTTTAGATTCTACTACAGGTAATGACGCTCCTACTATCATTGGTTCCGATTTTCATTGTGGAGCACTCTCGATTACTGGTGGTGCTAATACTGTAACAATCGCAAGCGCAGTGGGAACCAGTGCCACGCAAAGGCTTTCTGCATTAACTCTATCATCTGGCTCAAATGCAATATTTAGTTCAGAGATATATAAGAGTGGTATGACTCTTGAAGGTATTATATCGTTTAGCGATCCTGCTGCTTCTCAATTTTTTGCCCCAGATGCTGGCGATGACAAAGCTGATGATGGTAGTGAAGGAAGTGTAGATGATAATGATATTTCTCATTCTGATGGAGATTTTATGACATCTGTATCTGCTCAGGGTATTTCTGTCGGTGATGGGTCAGTAATGTTTGGGGGTTATGTGACTGGTGCAGTTAAGATTGAGACTAATGCTGGTACAATTAATATTGATTCTGTAGCTGCAGAAAATGTTTTGACCGGCGCGCTTACAACAACTGTTGAAGAAGCTGGCACTTTAGACGTGCAGGCTTTAGGTGATGTTGCTGAGATCGCCTAATTTATATTTATGTGAGAGCAGCGGGGTTTAGCGTTGCTCTCATGTATTCTCGGGGCCGCTGTTTAGCTATGGATGTATGGATGCCTTTATGGCGAGGAGGTCTTTGGGCCGACGTAACCATCCAGTGCATTTCCTTAATAACTTATAGCCCAAAAGGTTATAAAGATAGTAATTTTGACTATCTTACTGAATTGTCGCGTCACTAATACTCCTTTAAGGTGACGACAAACTTATGATGCCAACAACTAGAGCGGAGTCAGAGGTGACTAGCTTTAATAGCCATACTGAATCGCTCACTAACTTTATCCTTTTGATCTCCCAGTAGAATCTCTTCTTATGCTATTTGCTTATAAAATATAAGTTGCAAAAGATATTTAGTCATGCCATTTTTAGTTTTAATAACAATAACTATATTTAATGGAGAAAAATTATGATTAGAAAAGGAATACAAACTGCTGCAGGTGCAGTGAGTACAATCACTATTGATTCTGCTGCAGAGAATCAATTTGCTGGTGCTCTTACAACTACAACAAATAATACTGGAACGCTTGCCATTACTGGCGGTGCAAACAAGGTTACTATTGCAAGCGCAGTGGGTAGCAGTGATAAGGCATTCTCGGCGCTAAAGGTAGTTGATTATACAAAGGCTACATTTAGTTCAGCCATATATGATCGGTCTATTTCCCTTACTGGTGAGGAGACGAAAGGCTTGAGTGGTAAAGATGCAGAAAAAAAAGATAATGATGGCTATATTAGTTCGGACGAAAGTGTGGTTGAATCTGTAGAAGAGGATGATGATGCGCCAGTTGGTGTTGCTTCAGAGATTGATGAGGCGGATATTAAACTCAGTCCTGGCGTAGTAAAGTTAGCTGAGGGGATTGATGTCACGGGCGTAATTGATAACCCATCTCGTGGTACCGGATATTTAGAGTTTAATCCTCCGCTTCAGTTTGTGTCAGAGGCGAATCCAGCGTCTGCAAATAATGATGGTATTTTGGAAATTGCTGATGGTCAAGGTACGCTTGGACTAAGTGGTAGTACTGATGGTACAATTACAATTGGTACGGCTTTAAACCCAGCCAACGCGACTAGCCAAGGTACATTAGGCTTAACAGGTAGTGCTAACAGAACAATTAATGCGACCTTTGGTGCTAGCGGTAATGCATTTAGCACTTTTAATTTAGGTGGTACGGGTACTCAAACTTTTGCATCTGGAAGTGGTGAGCAATATTTTACCAAATTAACTTTTGATGGTGCGTCCGCTAGTAAAGCAACATTTGCTGGTGGTGGCTCTATTACAGATAAAGTATCATTTGCTGATGGTCCGCTTTTAACTTTTGCCCGAGCAAGTACGCCAACTGGTGGATCAGATTTTGCAGGCAATGATGCAACCTTGATTATCGATTCCACGGCTTTTAATGCGTCGCTTTCTGGTGGTACTATTGCTGATTCTAGTGGTGATAGCGTTGGTGCAGTATCAATCATTGGCGGTAAAGAGGTAGTAATTAACAACCTAGTTGGTATTGATGCGGATCATAGAGTTGGTGCTGTTAACGTGGCGACCGGCGCAACATCAGATTCAGCAAGTAATATTTATATAAAAGACAGCGCTTTTAGTGGTACTGGTGGTGGTAAATTCGATGGGGAAGTTTATATTTCAGGTAAATTTACCGTTGCAAGCGGAACTTTGAATTTTAATGCATTAGTTGATATTCCTGGTGCTACCCTTGATCTTGGAGAGGACAGTGCTGTAGATCTGTATAGCGTAAAAACAGGCGATGCTATGTATGCTGGTTCTGGAGTTTATCATAATGCTAATGATGCTGCTCTTATTGCGACTGCTGAAGATATAATCAAGGAAACAGACGTAGTGTTAGGCGGTCTTGGTGGCGTGGATCATGGGGATGGAGTTTAGTTCGTTCTTGTAAAATAATTAGTGGGATCAAAATCTTTGGTAGGTTTTGGTCTCGCTCTTAATCTAAATGGAGAAAAAATATGTCTAAAGAAGTAATCAAAGATGGTGATGATGGTATTGTTACGCCAGAAAGTGCGGTTCAAGAAGTAACTACAAATAATATCGGTACTGATGCTGATCATAGAATTGGTGCTATGACAATGGCCGATAGTTCTACTTCAATGATTAATGGTGACGTTTATGCGACTAACCTAACATTATCTGGTAGTGCTCATGCAACATTTACTGGCGAGGTCAAAATCAGTGATGGTATATCTATTACTGATGGTGTGTTAAACTTTGGTGATGCTTCGGTTGTGGATTTATCTGGTGGAACTTTATCTGCCTTAGGTACTGGTACCGTCAATTTCTATGGTACAGTGGATATCACAGGTACTGATCTTGTTATGGGAGCTGGTAAGTTTAACTTCTTCGGTGAAACCATTGGTGGAGTTGTAAAACTGAACAACGAATTACCTTCAGTAACTTATGATGAAAGTGCGTTCCCTAAACTATATAATGATGTAGTCAATGATACAATAGATGAAGTTTTCGGTGAAATGACAGTAACTAAAGCTGATCTTGATTTCCATGGTAAGATTGGTGAAGATACTGATGATTCATTATCGACTTTAAATATTGGTGACGGTGAATGTGGAGCTGTTATTATGGCTCCTGTTGATGCGTCCAGAGATACGGGTGAAGATAACACATCGGCAAATAGTACAAGTGGTACATTAACAAGCGTTGTGAGTGAAATTGGTACAAGTGCGGTTCAACAATTGCTATCAATCACCATATCTGGGGTTTCTAATGCAAGCTTCAGCGCTGATATCTATGCTCAGACAATTAACGTTGGTAGTGGTACTTCTGCTCTGGAGTATACTGGTGGGGATAGTGATAGCGCCGCTAGTTTAGAGCATATAGACGTATCAGCTCTAGGCGCATCGGAGCAGGTTACTGAGTAATTTTTGCTAAATTTTTTATATCAACCAGCGGTTACTTAAAAATAATTAGGTGGCCGCTTTTTTTAAGCTTTCTCTATCTGCTCAAATAGTATGCTCAGCTTACTATAAGCTTCTTCTAGAGCCTGGTGATCATCTGACCTTAAGACCAAGGAAGTTGCATGTTTTTCACCCACTAGAAAGGGATAACTTCCCATTTCTACTGTAGGGTAATCATTTTGTAATGCTTCAAATTTGCTAGCAATAAAACTTTCTCCAATCATTAGATTCAAAGCCTTACTTAGAACTTTTTGCCCGTGTTTTAAAGTTGGAATGAGTTTTATAAACATATCTTGCATAATATATGGTACACCAGGCAGGACATATACATTTTCTATAATAAATCCAGGTGCAGCAGAGATATGATTATCAATTAACTTGGCGTTTTCTGGCATATAAGCCATTTTTTCTCTTGCTGGGTTCAAGTCTTCTCCTTTGCTTGCATAACCGTCTTTTAGCATCTTATAGGCTTCAGGGTGGAGTGCGTATTTTTGATTAAATGCTGCTGACACGGCCTCGCTGGTGATATCATCATGCGTAGGGCCAATGCCACCGGTGGTGAAGACATAATTATATAAGGGAGATAATTCTCTGATCACAGCAATAATTTTTTCGCGTGAATCAGGAATAATCCTAACTTCTTTCAGTTGAATGCCAATCTCAGTAAGGTGTTTTGCTATAAAATTGATGTTGGTATCGGCTGTCCTGCCTGATAAAATTTCATTCCCAATGATAACAATTGCTGCTGAAATGGTCATATAATTTTGGATTTTGTTAGAATGTTGTGAAATGAGGGCTAGGCATGAATTTGTCATCACGAGGAAGCTTAAAAAGCCGACGTCGTGATCCAGAACAATGATTTCTCTAAACTGGATTGCCACGTCGGATTATCATCCTCCTCGCAATGACGGATAATATATTAGTCGCTTCTTCTAACGCCTAATAAACGTAGCATATAGATAAAAAGATTGATGAAATCTAGATACAAGTTAAATGCACAATATACCGCCATTCTTTGACCCAATACACAACCAACAGTAGCGTAATAGATTGATTTTAGATTTTGATTATCAAAATAAACAATGAAAATAAAGATACCAACACCTAATACTGAAGTTGCAAAATAAACTACAGAACTACCAATGAACATATTGATTAAAGATGTAATTACCAGTCCAAACACGCCCATGATTAAGAATGAACCCATTGCTGTAAGGTCACGTTTGGTGCTATAGCCATAGATGCTCATTGCAGCAAAGGTTGACGCGCAAATGAAGAATACTCTCACGATTGATTCCCCAGTATAAACAAAGCTTAGCACTGAAAGTGACATGCCCGTAAGAGCAGAATAAACCCATAGCAACATCTGAGATTTTGATACATCAAGGCGTGCTACATTGCCAAAGAAATAAAACCCAATGAATAGAGGGGCCAGCATCACAAGGAAACCAAAGCCACTATAACCAGTCACTTTGCCCATAGGTGAGAAATCAAACATTAATCTTGTTAGCGGTTCAAAAGTTACCGTTAGAAAACCAGCTGCAGCTGTAACCATTAAGGCCATTGCCATATAGCTATAAATTTTTACCATATATTCACGTAGGCCAGCATCAAAGCCAGTAACCGCTTCTTTAGTAAATGCTTTTGTATAATCGATCCTTTTTAACCTCCTATAGTATACTATTAATGACTAATATTCTTACGATATATGTTTCGATCTTATTGTTTTCAAGTCCGAGAGTCAATCTATTTCGTGAGTTTGCTGTTGATATTTTGGGATTAGTGATCATTGTTTTGTAGTGTATTCTATGGTATAGTAAAATTAACGTAACCAAACTATAGGTTTAGTGATATGTTTAGAATTGATCGGAATACAGAGGGCAAATTACAATTATCCCGTGGCGCTCAGGTGCTTGCGGTAGAAAGTTTTAAAAATCAATATCGCATTAACGCAGAAAGGTTTAGAGAGTTAATTGAACAAGATTATAAGGTTATAATCTTAGGATGAGAAGATGAAATTTAGATATCTATGGAATGCTTGTCAGTCTAATTTTCTTGATAATGTGAGACGCATATTAAAAGAACATCCAAAAGAGTTTGATTTAGCTGAGGATGACGGTATATGTTTTTTTTATGCGTTAAAACATAATAATGTCGAGATGCTCAATAGCTTATTGAATTATTATGATCAAAAGGAGTTAAAGGGTGATTATTTTAGTGATAGGAAAGCTCAGATGAAGCTTGTGAAGATTTTAAAAGATAATTCTGATCATCCATTAGTTAAATTATCTCCAGAAATTAAAGAAATTATCAAGTCATATGAAAGTAAAGCTATGGCGGTTGAGGATGATGATGGTACTATCATTCCAGATTTTTATGATGAAGATGATAGTGGTGAAGCTAGAGAAAGTGGGTCATCAGAGCATCATAGTGATGATACATTTCCTCTTCTAAGGGAGAATGTGACTTTACTTGGTGATTGTAGCGCAGGAGATAGCGATAGTAGCGAAGAAGGTTTATAAATTCCTACCTTTAAACTTCCTTCCCATTGCGACCCCGGTGTGGTATGCATTTTCGGCATTGGTAACTACCGAATCTTCATAATAATATTCAAGATTATCGCCAGCGAGCATATATTTTGCATATATTTCTTGCCCTTTCATTTCTGCAAAAGCTGCGAGTGGCGTTCTGCAATCGGCCTCTAGATATTCTAAGAAGCCTCTCTCTGCCTGCGTTGTGTGCCAAGTGGGGAGGTGGTTAATTAGGTTGCAAATTTCTTGTAATCCTTGATCGCCACCCCTAATTTCTATAGCTATCACACCTTGCCCTACGGCTGGAAGCATTTCGCCTAAAGATAATAAGTGGCAAAATTCTGGGTTGAAAATCCCTAGTCTTTTGAGGCCAGCAGCTGCTAAAATAATTCCATCTAGCTCACTTTCTTGCCATTTTCTAATACGGGTTTCGACATTTCCTCTGATGGGTAAGATCTCAATATCTGGCCTGAAATGTAGTAGAGCGGCTCTTCTTCTGACTGAGGAAGTGCCGATTTTAGCATTTTGGGGGAGGTCTTTAATATTACTGCTTTTATAGGATAGCAGTACGTCCCTCGGATCCTCACGTTCTAGCATGGCTGCTATTTTTAGGCCGTGTGGAATTTGTCCGGGTACATCTTTCATAGAATGAATAGCACAATCAATGCGATTATCTAGCAACGCTTCTTCTAATTCTTTTAAGAACAGCGCCTTTCCACCAACGTCATAGAGCGGTTTATCCTGAATTTTATCGCCAGTAGTATTGATAGGAATTATTTCATAAGTAAAATCGATATGGGATTGTATGGTTTTTATCACCAAGTTAGTTTGTGCTAATGCTAAATTACTAGCTCTGCTCCCGATACGAATATGCATTATAAAGAACCTTCTAGGAAGCCATTGTCTATCACAATGTCACTGCCTAAAATGACGGGGTGATTGATATGACCATGGCCGCTATTTAAGCGATAAATAGGTGGATTTGGATGTGCATTGATAAAGGATTTTAGAGTCTCATCAATATAATTATTTTCACCTGCGTTAGTAAAGTCGCCTAATATTATGCCTTTAAGGCTGTTAAACAAGCCGGCATTTTTAAAATGATTCAGCATTCTAGCAATTTTATATCCTGGTTCTGCAGTATCTTCGATGAATATAATTTTATCATCGGTTTCAGGGTGCAGCCTAGTTCCAATCATTGTTTGTAATACGCATAGATTGCCTCCAATAATTTTCCCTTCTATTCTAGCGTTTTTCGCAAGGTCATTAGCGGGCGTTAGTTTTAATATATGCTTTTCGCCACGAAGGATCTTGGTAATATCATTGATATGATGTGCTTGATCGCCAAGTAAGCTAGTGAGGACCGAAGCATGTAAAGATGGCATGTTGAATATTTGATTAAACAGCAAGTGAATAGCGGTAATGTCGCTGAATCCGATAAGGATTTTTTTCTTTTGAAGCTCGCTCTTTAAATCCATACAATTTTCAACTATTTCTCCAGCGCCATATCCGCCTCTAAAAGCCCAGATTATATCATCATCACTAAGGATGGCATCGCGCAAATCTTCTAGCCTATGACGCGCATCATTTGCATAATATGGTAAGGTAGTATCACTAAATAAATGCGCAGAATGACTTACTTCAAATCCATGACTGGCAAGTAACTCAATTATTTGATTTAGCTTAATAGTACTATCAATGCATTTAGATGATGGGGCAATAATTCTTACTTTCATTTTACTATTCCTCTTACAAATAACACAGATGGACTATTTAGCTAATGAGAAAGTAAAAGTTATACCTTTGTTCTTTTTATTATTCTCAGCTGTAATGATGCCTTTATGTAAATCTATTACTTTTTTACATAATGCAAGCCCAAGACCTCTACCTCCAGCAGGGGCATCTCGAAGAGGCGGAAGAGACGTTTCGCGCCGTCCTGTCGCGGGAGCCCGGCCACGTCCAGGCCTCAGCAGGGCTCGATGCGGTCGGTCGTCGCCGGCGCGAGCTCAAGCAGGGGTACGAGTGCGCGAACTTACAGTAAAAGCTCCAAATATATCGATTAATTCATTATCTGGTATGCCAATGCCGTTATCACTAACCGAAAACGCTACTTTCTTATCATCTGCTGATAGGTTTATTACAATCTCCCCATCTTTGCAATATTGAATCGCATTTATTATTAAATTATCTATCGTCCTACTTATGTAATATTGATCACATTTGACTGTTATATCTTCTTGCACCTTTAACACAAGCGTGCTTTTGTTTTCTTTCTTCGTGCTAGAATCTTGCATATATAATTTTTTACATTCTTCTGCTCTTGCTAAAACAAGATCACTTAGATTGATTTCGTCAAAGGTGAAACTATATTTTAGAGTTGATAGTTTAGATAAATCAATCAAATTACTAGCAAGGCTGTTTAGTCTCTCGCCACTTTTGGCAATGTCGCTAATAATAGATCTGCGCTGTTTTTCATCGAATTTATCATAATTATCATCTAAAACCTGGCCAAGGCTTGTGATTCCGGTAATAGGCGTCCTGGTCTCATGCTCAAGGTTGCGCAAGAACTCATGCTTTAAATCCACAAGTTTTTCAATTTCTTCATTCTGAAATTCAATACGCTCGCTTAAATGATCTACCTTATCTTCTGTAAGTTTATTAAAAGCTTGGCGTGGTTTTAAAAATAATATTAATGTGCCGCTAATTAGTAGAATTAAATAGATAATTTTAAAGTTCGAATTCTCCAAACTCGCATTAACAGCATTGATATTGAGGTAATGATTACAATAAAAATTTGATAAAAATAAGCCTACAATAATCGTAAATAAAGACCAACGCCAATATATCAAAGAGCATATTAAGGTAATATTCATCATAAATGCCATCATCTGCATTTCATGAAAATGACTTACTAATACCATTGAAAAGCTAAATACGATCAACACAAAAAACATTGTACTGTTCCATACTATTGGTAGAGCTGAATTGTTCTTCCATGAATCTAGCCATAATGGATAGCTAATTAGTAGAGTCGACATAAAAAGAGCTATTGGGTAGTATATGTCTAATATATTTTTATATTCTAATTGTATATCACGCGGCAGAGTGTGCGTACTAGTAAAGGTCGAAATCATCACGAAAAAGCCGATTAATGAGATCATGCCATCTCCAGCGGGGCAATTGCTCTTTAATATCTTCAGTAGATTAAAGTTTTTTATTTCTTTGAATAATTTTAACTTAGATTGACGTCTCTCTTCTCGTAGCGCCATAAGTGGCGCTTTATCTTTAATGCCAACCCAGCCACCAGGTTGCTTAAGCAGGTAATGACTGCTAAGTAGAGCAATCAAGTTAGCGAGCATGCCAACTACTACACTATTTGCCAATTGAATATTAAAAACATTCCATATAACCACTATAGTAAAGCCGCTAAGCATTGATATCAAAACACTTTTAGTCGAGCTTCTAAAGCCTAGCACGGCCATACCAAAAGGTATACTAACTATTGGTGCATAAAATGAGTATGTGAATAAAATTAAGTCTAATAAATTGCTTTCAAGTAAAGATAGCATAATAGCAAATACGCCTACTATTAATGATACTATTCTTACTACCATCAGTTCATTCTTCACTAATTTAATAGGCTTTAAAAAATCATGCACTATCAATGTAGCTGAGGAGTTAATATAAGAATCAACTGTAGACATTATTATCGCCATGATGCCGACTAATAAAAAGCCCTTAAAGCCTTTTATAAAGCTATGATCGGATAATATATTCTCAACTATTTTATCTGAGCTAATATTAGGATGTTGTAGTAATATCAATACTGCTATTAAGCTTACTAAAAAAGCTATAATTGTACATACTATAGCTGCAACAGAGAAAGATCGTCTTACTTGATTAGTATCTTTCGCAATTGATATTCTTTGGAAGATTGCTGGATCAAAAATTGGAATGACATAATAAAAAAGTAAACAAAAGTAATAAAAGGATTTAGGGCGCGAGAAATCAAAAATTTGCTTATAATCGAATAGAACATTCTCTGAAAATAAAGTACTTATCCCTGTATAATCGATGTTATTTAATAAAAAATATGATAGAGAGGGGATAACTACGCCAAAAGTAAAAAATTGTATTACATCAGTAAAAGTAACGGATTTTATACCGCCAAAAGCTGAGTAGAGAGTGGCTACTACGCCAATAGCTATAGTCCATTCTGTGCTAAAGCCTACAAATACATAAGCAAAGATTGAGCTAGCTATTTTAAATTGTATAGCAATGATGCCGCTTACTCCGATGAAGCCAGAAAATGCTGTAATAATACGCACTTTTTTGCCGAAGAGGTCTCCCATCGCCTCTGCTATTGAAAGTTTGCCCAAAAACTCTCCCATGCGTGGTGCAAATATTTGAGCGATAGCAAAGAGGCAAATAAAATCACCTATCACAGCAATCCATATGAAATATAAACCGTGGTCGTAACTTTCTGCAAGATTAGAAAAGAAAAATCCGCCTCCTACCCAGGTTGCAACAATAGTAGCGGCAATAGTTGCCGTGCTAAAATTTCTATCCCCAACTGCATAGTCTTTTATGTGCCTGATTCCACGGCTTGAAAATAGTCCTAAGGCTAAATTTACACAAAGGAATATAGAGAAAATAATTGTATCGATAGAAAAATCAAATGGCATAATAATAAATAATTAAAGTTTTTTAGCCCAAACATTATAATATAATAAAAAAATAGAACAATATTTATTTGTTTTTAGATAGTGTAGTCACGAGAGAAAGAATGTGGTATAAGGGATGAAGTTGTAAATTAGGTGTTATATGACCGCAGCCCACCGTCGCCACGATATTTCAGACAGCGTATGGCGTTTGCTAGAGCCACTTAACTTGACTTAAGGCTCGCTTAGATGCAATAGAGGAAGCAGAGCCTTTTTTTTGTAGGTATTATTATAACGGCGCATCATCCCACATCTATTGTTGGTTGTATTTGTTCTATGACATTTGCTTCAGCAGGTCTATCAAGCGGCGGTAACAATAGCATCTCCTACCACATCTATTGTTGGTTGTATTTGTTCTATGACATTTGCTTCAGCAGGTCTATCAAGCAGCATCTCGCCCACACTAATCACCCTATCGATATCTTCTAATCTTAAAAATTGCGCTAATTCACAAACGAGATCTTTAGGCATCTTTCCAATTATCAATCCCACCGCCTTATGGGGGGATTCCTCAATCTCTTCTTGAGTAATATGTGTTAGAGATGATGCTGAACTATTATAGACTGCATCTAACTCTAACATTTTAACTTTTTTATGTGCGAGCAGTTCCTCCTTTCCTTCTTTCACTAACTGTTCATTTTTTTGAATCAAAGGATGAGAATAATCAATATCCGTACCCCACTTAATTAACATTTTTGCTATCTCTGTATAACCGCGAAGTAGCGCAGTTGTTAACGCGGTTCTACCGCCAAAGGACACAATGTTTGGATTAGCTCCTTTTTCAAGGATAGCTTCAGCTAATTCAGTATGGCCTTTATCTGCCGCAATCATAAGAGCGGTCATGCCATTTTTATGTTGTGCATCAAAATTAGCTCCTTTCTCAAGTATGACTTTGGCTAATTCAGTATCGCCTTTGTTTATAGCAATCATAAGAGCGGTATTGCCATTTTTATCTTGCACATCAACATTAGCCCCTTTTTCAAGTATGGCTTTGGCACATTCAGTATGGTCATTCTTTGTAGCCCACATAAGAGCGGTATTGCCATTTTTATCTTGCACATCAACATTAGCCCCTTTTTCA
>CAYTBU010000005.1:0-36437 GCA_964436105.1 uncultured Rickettsiaceae bacterium
ATCTTTTAAGCCTGGTTTGGGGTTATGCTAAAGATGCAGAAACTTCTACTCTAGATACTCATTTAGCGCGCCTTCGTGCTTATTTTCCTGCTGGTTTTATTAATAATAAAGACGGCTCCATCTCGCTATCAGTTAAGTGGATTAGGTAATTATTCATCATTATTTGACTTCAGCATTACTCATACCTACTTTAGAACCTGGAGATGATAGCATGCACAATACCTAATACTTACCATCGCACCTTTCTATGTTAATTATTAAATAAAATTATTGACTTCTTAAATATAATAAGCTATAATTAACCATATAAATCAATAATAGGTTCAGACATGTTTAGTTTGCAACAAAGTTTTATTAGGAAAGGAAGAAGTTTTTTGAAGGTTATTGGTAGAAAAAAAATTGCTTCAGATAATGAAAGAGATTCAGAGTTAGAAGATCTAAAAGACAAGCCTGCATCAATAGAAGAAAAGTTGCAAGTTGTAACAAAAACGATTATTGAGTTAGAGAAAGAATGTGATCTGTCAAGGGTGGCATTAGAAAAACTTGAAGAAGATAATGCAGAACAATCACTACTTCTAAAAGATTTTCAGGAACGATTAATGGTTAATGGTAATGAGCAAGATATTGGCCAATTAACAATTTTAGACATTGCTAGTCATTTGAAAGATATATCAAATGTTGAATATATTAAAAAGAATATATCTGATGGTACCTATTTTGATCTTGTTAGTTATAAATATAAGCAAGCATTGGCTGCTGTAAAGAAGGTTAACTATACTTCATCGTTAGATGATAATTTTTTAGGTTATATGTTTTCTTTCTATGATAAAGATAGTGAAAAATTTAACTCTGAATTTATGCTTCGATATAGAGATGAATTAATCTCAAAATATAAGGATAGGGGATTTGATTTAGCAAAAACAATACATGATTGTCCTTATTTAATTTCTCTAGAATATATTAATTCTTTAAGGAATAAATATGAAGAAGTCGTACTAAGAGCTGATATTAATAGTTTTCATGACTCATTAAAAGAAGTCTTTAATTCAGAAGAAAATAAAGCCAAATTATTAGAGCTTGGTGCTAGCGAGTTGGATCTAGCTTTTATTAATAATGACCTAGAACGTGCTGCTGATATAATGGCAAGTAATCCGCCAACTACTCCTTATGAACTTGCCAAGCAAACTAGGTTTTTAGCTAATAGTAAAGATTTTAAATGCATTTTGGATAATAAGGAAATTTTAGTACAGGGATTAAATCACTTGGTATTTGTATATAATGCTGACGGGATTGACGCTGAGAGCACAAAAACACTTTTGATTGATATGATAGATGATGGTATAGAGGGCGATAGGTTGGCTTGGTCTTATGATGATTCGGCATCTTCACACAAAAACCAAGCATCATATTTTGATAAAGTTTTTGCTTATGGTTCTGGTAATCATGACTTGTCTTTGAAAGCGATGATTGGCTTACTTAAACATGAAAACATTAGCCGGGCAACTCAAGACTTAGCGGTGGTGAGATTGCGTTTACATGGCTCTGAAAAGCGTATGGAGGCATTAAAAGAATTTATCGATGCTGCTAAATCATTAGCTAATGATACCTTATATATTTTAGAATCATGTTATTCTGGGCAATACCATGAGCTTTGGGATGTAAGCAAAGGATGCCTTATTACTTCCGCTAGCTTTACCAATCCAGAATCAAGCAATGGTTTAGATAGTAAAAACGGTCAACATTTTGCGCATTGTTTAAAAGAAGGAAAACCATCGATCGAAAGTTTTTTAAAGTTTTATGCTCAATATAAATTATCAACCCCATGTTTTTCTGGTGTGTTTAAGGGGCAAGAATTTTATGGAACTCCAATTAAAGAAGTATGTGACTCTTTGGATATCAATATAGATATTAGTGAAGTTGAGCGTATGCCAGCTGCGTCTCTTATTTTGCAGGATATATTTTGTACCACTGAAGATTCACAAAAATATATAACTAACCTACAGATAGAAGAATCAACGGTCTTGTTAGTTGGCGGTGATGTTGAGATGAATAGTGATTTTATTTAGATATCTGGAAATGCATTCCCATATCTTTGGGAATGCTATCTGAAGGAAGTATGTATTTAATAATTATTCCGCCTACGCCCCCTAGTTAAGGATCCTAGTAAAGTATTCCTCACTCTCTCATATTAATGATAATGATTTTCTCTTTGGTATATTGATCAATCATTGCTCTGGCGGATGCTTCTTTGCCTAGGCCGGAATTTTTAAAACCACCAAAGGCAAGTGATGGGCGAAATACGATATATTGATTTACTTGCACAAAGCCAGCTTCTAAATCAGATGCAGCGCGGAGTGCCTTTGATATATCCTTTGTAATGATGCCAGCAGCAAGGCCAAAGCTAGTATCATTTGCCATTTTTATCGCTTCATCAAAATTCGACCATTTTAACACAGCAACTACTGGACCGAAGATTTCTTTTTGGCATATTGCGTGATCATTTTTGAGCCCTGAAATTATAACAGGACGCATGAATAAAGCATTTTTTAGCTTTTCATCAGTAGGTAGCTGGGATCCGTAATGAAGGGTTAAATTCTTATCTTCTTCTGCTAATTTAATAAAGCTTTTTATTCTATCAAACTGCTTTTGTGAAATGATAGTTCCGATATCAGTCTTTTCGTCAATGGGATCTCCGATGATATTTTCATTTAGTTTCTTAACTAATTTTTCAATAAAAAGATCGTGAAGGGATTCATGGATTAAAATACGGCTAGATGCGCTACAGCTTTGTCCTTGGCGAGTAAATCTCATACCTTCAAATGCAATAGATACAGCTTTTTCAACATCAGCATCTTCGCAGATAATTAGGGGGCTTTTGCCACCAAGTTCAAGTGTTACAGGAATGAGTTTCTCGGCTGCGCTTTTATAGACATCTCTTCCTGCTTCAACCGAGCCAGTAAATGCTATTTTGTTGATATCTTTATGGGCTGCAAGCAATTTTCCGGTCTCTGCTCCTCCGGTTATAAGATTTAATACCCCTTTTGGTAGAATTTTATTCATTAATTCAACAGCCCTAAGTAAACAAAAACTAGCCTCAGGCGATGCCTTGATAACAACGGTGTTACCGGCCACTAAAGCTGGGGCAATTTTCATTGCCATAAGAAGTAGTGGCACGTTCCATGGGACGATGGCTGCGACCACGCCTAGTGGCTCTCTTGTAGTTAGCGTCATCATATCAGGATCGAAAGGGATGGTTTCTCCTTTGATTTCAAGCGCAAGGCCAGCATAGAAATTAAAAGTTGCGGCAATAGTGGTAAGTTCAGGCCTGCTTTCAGTGCGTATAGCTTTACCGGTCTCGGCGGACATAATTAAAGCTAATTCTTCGGCATGGTCATTGATGATGGTACCTGCGTCCCTAACAAGCTGCGCTCTTTCTTGTGATCGCATTTTTCTCCAGCTGACAAATGCAGTTTTTGCAGCATCTATGGCGTCGTTGACGTCATTTAAGTCACATTCCGAGATTGATCCGAGGGGAAGCATATTGCTCGGATTAATCACTTGGTGATATGTTTCACTTTTTGCGTTTTTTAAAGCACCACCAGTAATAATTTTATTATTTAGTTTGGCAATAATCTCTTGGTAATTGATCATCTTTGCATCCGTAGTTTGCTTTTTAAAAGACTATAATATATGTTGATTAGGTGCAAGTGTATAGTGGGTGAATAACTATATTGTCATTGCGAGGAGGATGATAATCCGACGTGGCAATCAAGGAATATAGTCAGAATTACTCATTTTTATATCCCCCTGGGCTATAAATTTATAAGTAAATTAACTGGATGGCTATGTCGGCCTTAGGGCCTCCTTGCCATGACGGCATCCATTAGGGTAACGCCGCGTTAGGTTCGTAATGACTAGTTTTAAATACAAAATAAAAAACAAATGACTCAAGATAATTTTGCTAAAAAGCTTTTCTATAGAAGCTCCCATCGTGGCTGTAAAGAGACTGATTTATTGCTCGGTCTTTTTGCTGAAAAATATCTCGCAGAGATGAGCTGTGAAGAGATGAAGGAATATGATATTATCTTAAACCAAACGGATAGTGATATTGTCTCATGGATTATGGGTCATAGCGATGTACCAGAGAATTTGCAAAGTCCCTTGATGAATAAATTATTACAGATGAATCTTTAATGAAAAAACTTACCCTTCCTCTTCCAGCCATTGGTCATTTTTTATCTCGCTTATATAATAAGCACGAGGGTGATATTCTCCTTATTTGCAGCAGCGAAGAAGATGCTGTTTTATATGCCAAGCAGGCTCATTTTTTTGATGCTAAATTGCCAATATTTTATTTTCCCGCTTGGGATAGTTTGCCTTTTGATCGTATCTCGCCAAGCCCTAGCGTTATGGCTGATCGCGCCCGGATTTTGTCGCAATTAGCTAGCGATAAAAGAGAGAAAAAATTGGTTATTATGAGTAGTAATAATCTCTTACAAAAATTGCCACCAAAAGAAGAATTTGTTTCTAGTACTGTAACTATCAGAAAAGCACAAAGCATTACTCCAGATTCCATTGCTATGAGCCTTGCTCGTAATGGATTCATTCGTTGTGGCTGCGCTAATGAACCAGGTGAATTCTCGCTTCGTGGAGAGATTGTTGATGTGGTGATCTCGGATAATGTCGGCTATCGCATTAATTTTGCTTGGGATAAGATCGATAAGATCAGGATTTTTGATCCATTAACTCAAGTTTCAAGTGATGAGCTCGGTGAGATTGATATTTATCCTGCAAGTGAGTTTAATTTACATCAAACCACAATCAATAATTTTAAAGCGGGGTTTTTAAAAGCTTTTGGTGTTAATTATTCAAAGAATCCTATCTATTTAGCTATTAGTGAGGGCAGGATGATTTCTGCTGCGGAGCATTTGCTACCATTGCTTTATCCGGAAATGATTGGTGCCTTGGAATATTTACGTAATCCTTATGTGATTTGTGATCCACTAAGCCTTCATGCGATGAAGGAAATGGAAGTGGATATTCTAGATTTTTACGAATCACGCATTTCGGTGAATAAAGCGCAAGTAACGAATTTTTATCCAGCGATTGACCCAAATTATCTTTATTTTAAAGCCCAGGACACACTCGAAAAACTAGAGCAAATGGATGCTAATTTGATAGATTCTAGTGATGATGGCAGCTACTGCTTAACTCCTAATCTCTATAGTCAAAGCATTCAAACTAAAAGACCAATTATCGATCTTTTCCTAGAATTTATTACCTCAAATAATAGGAAGAAGATAATAATAATTTGCCCAAGTCGCAGTGGATATGAGCGTATTAAAAATATGTTTGAAGCTGAAGGCATTTCCCTTGAGCAGAAGAATATAGAATTACAAATTGGTCTCATTAAAACAGGCTTCATTAGCGATGAGATTATTTACTTTAGTGCTTATGATATTTTGGGTGAAAAATTCAGTAATATTGATGGCCCAAAAAAGAAGAATAAAAAGCTTAAAAACATCCTGACGGAATTAGAAAATCTAACCGAGGGAGAGTTAGTTTCACACCAAGAGCATGGGGTAGCAGAGTTTGCTGGCGTTGAAACCGTTATGGTTTCAGGCCAGCCGCATGATTGTGTTAAGCTACTTTATGCTGATAATGACCGTCTATATATTCCGGTTGAGAATCTTGATGTTATCAAACGTTATGGCAGTGAAGATGCTGCTCTTGATCGGCTAGGTGGCCTATCGTGGCAGAAACGTAAAGCAAAGCTGAAAGATCGGATTGGTGAGCTCGCACAAAAATTAATGAAGCTAGCTGCGAGCAGAAAAGTAAGACGTGCAGACCCGATTATTATCACCGAAGCCTATGATAAATTCTCTGCTGCTTTTCCTTATAATGAAACAGAAGATCAGCTGACTTCAATTAACGACATTAAAGAGGATTTATTATCCGGACATCCGATGGATCGACTTATTTGCGGGGATGTTGGTTTTGGTAAAACTGAAGTATCGATGCGTGGTGCTTTTATGGTGGCAAGTGACGCTAAGCAAGTGGCAGTTATTTCGCCTACTACTATTCTATCACGGCAGCATTTTGCTAGCTTTTCTGAAAGATTCCGTAACAGCGGTTTAAAAGTTGCGCAGCTCTCTAGGCTTGTTAACGCAAAAGAATCCAAGAGAGTGAAAGAAGGGCTAAAAAATGGCGAAATTGATATCGTTGTTGGTACCCATGCTTTGCTGGCTAAGGATATTAGTTTTCATAATCTAGGGCTCGTGATTGTGGATGAAGAGCAGCGTTTTGGCGTGGCGCAAAAAGAAAGGCTAAAAGAGCTTAAAACGGGAGTTCATATTTTAACTCTTTCTGCCACCCCTATTCCGCGTACGCTGCAGATGTCGCTGCTTGGCATTCGTGATTTAAGCTTTATTGCAACGCCGCCAATAGATCGTCTTTCTGTTCGTACTTCGGTTATTCCTTATGATAATTTAGTGGTTAGAGATGCTTTGCTGCGTGAGCATTTTAGAGGTGGTCGTAGCTTCTATGTTGCCCCTAGAATTAAAGATTTGGAAGAGCTAGCAAAATCTTTAAACTCTTTAGTGCCAGAGCTTAGCTATCGCATGGCTCATGGACAAATGGCGCCTGGGATAATCGATGAGATTATGGGAGATTTTTATGATGGTAAATTTGATATCTTACTTTGCACTACCATTATTGAATCAGGCATTGATGTGCCAGCCGCGGGTACGATTATCATTCATAAAGCTGAGATGCTTGGCCTAAGCCAGCTCTATCAGCTCAGAGGTCGGGTGGGTAGAAGTAAATCTAGGGGCTATGCTTATCTTACTATTTCAAATACTAAGGGCGCAACAAAACATGCGATTAAAAGACTAGATATTATGCAAAATGTGGATTCACTTGGAGCTGGTTTTTCTATAGCAAGTCATGATATGGATATCAGAGGTTTTGGTAATCTAGTTGGTGATGAGCAGGCTGGTCATATCAAGGAAGTGGGTATTGAGCTTTATCAAGATATGCTTGAAGAAGCGGTGGCGGTAGCTAAGGGTGAAGAGCCAGAGGATGAGCTTAATCCTTCAATTAATCTTGGTCTACCAATTTCTATGCCAGAGGAATATGTTGGTGATAGGTCGGTGCGTATTGGTCTATATCGCCGCTTAAGTTCTATTGATACCAAAGAGGAATTAGAAAATTTCCGTGATGAATTAGTCGATCGTTTTGGTCCACTCCCTATTTCACTACAAAATTTGATGAGCGTGATTGAAATAAAACAATTATGTAAAAAAATGCATATTGAGAGTTTAGATTCTGGCCCTGGAGGATTTGTAATAAAGTTCCATAGCTCCTATAACCCGAGCGAGATGGTGATGGGTTTCATTAAAGCCAATCCACGCATAAGTAAGATTAAGCCGGATAATAAATTTGTTGTGCTTAAAACTTTATCGGGGCACAATATCATTGCAGAAACTATGGCTTTATTTAAGGAGCTAAAAGAGTTGGGAAAATGAAAAAGATTGGAATATTTGGACTCGGCAAAACTGGCATCAGCGCTTATGAATATTTAAAGCGAGATAACGACCGTCATTGCGAGGAGGATAGTAATCCGACGTCGCAATCCAGTAATATTATTTGCTATGATGATAATGAGCAAAATAGGAAGGAATTTGAGGATAAATTTGGTTCTGGTGCGCTAAAAAATATCGATGATCCAGCCTGGACATGTCTTGATTATATTATCCTAAGCCCTGGGGTGCCGCTGCATTTCCCTGCTCCTCACGATATTGTGAAATTAGCGCGGGCCAATAATATCCCCCTAACCTCTGATATAGAACTACTTTACCAGGCAAATAGCGAAGCAAAATATATAGCAATCACAGGCACTAATGGTAAAAGCACCACTACGGCTTTGATAGCCCATATACTCGGACCATTATTCGCTGTTGGAGGTAATATTGGCGTTCCAGTTTTGGACCTCCCTAAGTCAGAAGGATATGTTCTCGAGCTCTCGTCTTATCAGCTAGATTTACTAGAGTCTTTTCATGCAAATATTGCGGTGTTATTAAATATCACGCCTGATCATATTGACCGTCATGGTTCGCTAGAGAATTATATCGAAGCGAAGAAGCGCATATGGCGTAATATGGGGCCAAAGGATCATTTAATCATTGGCGTTGATAATAATATTACGCGCAAGGTCTATGAGGAAATTAAAGGCAAAGTTCCTTTTGCGCTTGTGCCAACATCGATAAAAGATGAAGTTGGTGATCTTCCTTTTAATCCATATTTACTGGGGGATCATAATAGGGAAAATATGCTAGTCGCTATTGCTGCCGCTAAAATAATAGGTTTACCGGATAGCGCAATAAAAGCAAAAATTGCTGATTTTGTTGGTCTTAAGCATCGTATGCAATTTGTACGACATTATAAGAATATTGCTTTTTATAATGATAGTAAGGCAACAAATGCTGAGGCGGCGAGCAAATCTATTGCGGCGCTAGATAATATCTATCTAATTGCTGGCGGGGTTCCTAAAGAAGGTGGTATTGAGAGCTTAAATCATTTGTTTTGTAGGATAAAAAAAACCTATCTGTTTGGTGAGGCTAAAAATCTATTCGCTAGAACTCTGGAGGGTAAAGTAGAATATGAGGTAGCTGAGGATATGAAAAGCGCAATTTTACTTGCCTACCGTGATGCTCTAGCTTCTGGCAAATCTGCCAATATATTACTCGCGCCCGCATGCGCTTCTTTTGATCAATTCAAAAATTTTGAACATAGAGGCGATGAGTTTATTAGAATTGTAAACAGCATTGATGCATAGAAATCAGGAGAAAATAATGCCAGAAGAGAAAGGATATTACACGGATCAAGTTAAAATTTATGTACCAGGCGGAATGTTTGATAATAGTGCTTTTAACCCTAACCAATCATCGAATGAAACTTCATTGTTTATTACAGAGTTAAGCCCAAGTGAGTCTTTATATAACCATAATGTAGAATATATATATGAAGAAAATGAGGAGACAGATTGTTATGATCTCTGTCATCAGATATTTACTGCAATCGCTTTTGTTGCCATATGTGGTAATGCGGTATACTATGCTCTTAATATTATCGAAGAATATCAGGGCTTTGATCAATTTGATCATAGATAGAGTTTTATTTTGAAACAGGAGAAAATTATGTTAAAAAATAGTGGTGATATTGAGGCCCCTATACTTCGGACTTCAAATGACGATAATGCAATATGCCCAATTGAATATAATCCTGAATGGTTAACAGTATATGCTCCGATAGCGCTTGGGTGCATTATAGTCGGAGGTGGAATTGCGTTGATAGTTACTGGCGTAGATCAAGGATGGTTTGATTCAGAATAAAAATTAGACATTATTGATGATCAAATATATAGCGGCGCAATTTAGAGAAGAATATCATCATTTAAATTTATGGTATTTTGCTGCTTTTATTTTTGGCATTATCGCTTATTTTGCTTTGCCCTTTGAGCCAAGTGCAAAATATGTTGCTATGGTTTTTGCGGCAAGCTTTACTAGCCTTTACTTAAGACGTTTTGGTTTTATCGGCGTCTTTATCTCGGGGCTCATCATTGCTTTTTGTTTTGGTATCACGATCAGTAAATATCGCGTGCTTAATTTAAAAACATCAACGATAGATCATTCTTTTACTAGCGTTATTGAAGGCAAAATATCAAATATTAAGCCAATTACTAAGGGTACGCAAGTTCTTCTAACTGCGCCGAAAATCCTTGAAAAAAAAGTAGAAAATTTTCATTCAAATATTAAATTAAATCTGAAAGATGAATATGCGAATGCTTTGATGGTTGGTGATAGAATTCGTATCTTTGCTTTTTTAAATCCATCTCCATCCTCCCTAATTCCTGGGGGTTATGATTTTGCTTTATATAATTATTTTTCTAATGTTGGGGCAACTAGTTATGGCCTTAAAGAGCCCGAAATAATAGAGCGTAAAAACATAGTAGGCTTTGGTGCTTATGTGCAGAATTTGCGTCATAAAATATATCATCGTTTAATAGAGGTGCTAGGAAAAGACCGAGGGAATTTTGCCGCTGCACTGCTACTTGGTGAAGGGAAGGGATTGGATAGTCTTGTGATGCAAAATATGCGCTATGCTGGTATTTCTCATATCCTATGTGTTTCTGGTCTTCATCTTTCATTAGTGGCGATGTTATGTTTTATCGCAACAAGATTTATGCTTAATTTATCTAATTTCATCGCTTTTAATTTTAACATTAAACTGATCGCAGCCATTGTATCTTTAATTGGTAGTTTTCTATATTTAATGCTCTCTGGCATGCAAATTGCGGCAACAAGAGCTTTCATTATGACTGCGGTTTTTATCTGGTCTGTGATGATCGGTCGTACTCCCTACCCCTTAAGATCTATAGCAATAGCTGCTATGATTATTTTAATTATTAATCCTGAATATGTGCTTCATCCAAGTTTTCAGCTGTCTTTTATTGCGGTTCTATCTCTTGTGACTGGCTATGAGTTCTATATGAAAAATCAATGGATACTTGGGGGCAGTAGAGGAGTTTTTGCTAATATCAAATTATATTTATTTTCTAACATATACTCAAGTTTGCTTGCTGGACTTGCAACGATGCCGTTAGTGATTTATCACTTTTATTTATCTTCTAATTACAGCGTTTTATCTAATTTAATTGCTGTGCCGCTGATGTCTTTTTTTATGATGCCATTGGCGATTTTATCAATCATTTTGATGCCATTTAGCCTCGATTATTATGCTTTGAAAGCTTTAGGTTTTTTAATTGGAATCATTATAAATGTAGCGAAATATATCGTGGGTTTGCCAGGTGCAATATGGTATTTTGGTCATGTAAGCGGGGTTAGTATTTTACTCTATATGATCGGTTTCTTTTGGCTTACTTTGTGGCAAAAATCGTGGCGTCATTTTGGCTTTGTGCTAGTTTTTTCTTCAGTCATTTTAATGATGCAATCAGAAAAACCAGATTTGATTTTTGATCCTAATCTTAATGCTATTGGTATTAAAAATAAGGATGACAACCTTGAAATTAAAGCTAAGAGAATGTCGCAATTTACTAAAAACTATTGGACCAATTGGTTTGGGCAAAAAGATGTGATATTTGCAGCAGAAGATATTACTTTAAGTAATCATCATCTTATTACCAATTCAGGCCATAGCATTAATATTTTATTTGATAAAATGGATTGTAATGCAGATGTAGTGCTAAATGCTAAAGGAAGGAAGCGCTGTGATGGTAAAATAAGCTTAAATAGAAAAGATTTAAAGGACAAAGGTACAATATTGGTGTTTTGTAACCAGGAGGCTTGTAAAATATCATACGACAATTCGAAGAGATTTAAATTTTAGATTGGATAATGTCTATAATAGAATATAATAAGTTTTACGCGTATGGATAGTTTTTATCATAACCAGAGAAGGAGTATTAGCTTTGTGGTTATGAGGGGTTAGTCATTGCGAGGAGCCTTTTTGCTCCGTGGCAATCCAGTATTATAGCCGCTGGGCTATAATAGATAAGTAAAGTCCATATAATCAAGATATTATACATAGAATTTAGATCAATGAATAAATTACCTAAAACTCCATATAAGCTTTTTTTGTTTTTCTGTATGCAGCAGAAGGGGCGGATGTTTTATCTGTTTTTGATTTGTGTCTTAACGGGTTTTATTCCGACTGTAGATAGCATAATGCTAAAAAATGTTATCGAGAAAATAGAGTTTTTAGGCGTGGGCGAGACTTTGGGAATTTTCTCTAGCATGGGCATATGGATTTTAGGTTATGCTCTGTGGTGGGAATTGATCAATTGGAGCGGACGGATTTATGATTATCTTTATCTAAAAACTATGCCTAAGGCTAAAGCTCAGGTTTTAGACACTTTCTATAATTACGCTCAATATCACAGCCATAATTTTTTTCAAAAAAATCCAGCAGGAGATATCACTAATCGCATCACTGAGGGCGCTCGTTCATTTGAGATGATCGTCTGCATTACTAATGAAAAAATTATCACTAAAATTTCTATCACTTTGACAGCTCTAGTAACTCTTTATTTTGTTCACCCAGTGTTTGCTTTAGTTTTCTTTGCTTGGATATGCGTTTTCTGTTCAATTAGTGTTATATTCTCTGGAGATATCGCTAAAGAATATTCCGTTGATTACTCAAGAAACAAATCAAAATTAGCGGGTAATATAGTTGATACAATAACTAATATTGCTTCGGTTCGAACTTTTGTGAATCATATATATGAACGTAGCTATATTAATAGATATATCACCCAAGGGGTCGATAGTGAAACAAGCATGCAATGGTTTATTTTTAAACTAAGATATGTGCTTGGCCTGACTTGTACCATCATGATTTTCTTCATGCTCTATTATGCTTCGCTTTTAAAGGCGGATAATAAAATAACTGTTGGTGATGTAGCATTGATCATTACGTTATGCCTTGCTGTAGCTGATAATATTTGGGACTTAATGCGGGAAGTGAGTGATCTATTAGAAGAGATTGGAACTTTCACGCAGAGCCTATCGATTATCGAACCTTATTTACTTGAAGATGATGAAGATGCAAAAGATTTAGTAGTAACGGAAGGTAGGATTGATTTTAATAATGTTACTTTCGAATATCAATATAATAATAATATATTTGCGGGTAAGACTGTTAGCATTAAAGGTGGGCAGAAGGTTGGTTTAATAGGATATTCTGGTTCTGGCAAAACAACTTTTGTGAATCTTATTAACCGCTTATATAATATTGAAAGCGGCTCTATTACTATTGATGGGTGTGATATCAAAAATGTAACGCAAGATTCGCTTCGTAATAATATTAGTATAATTCCGCAGGATCCCATTTTGTTTGATCGTACGATTAAAGAAAATATTGGCTATGCTAAGATTGATGCAACGGATGAGGAAATATATAGGGCAGCGCGCCTAGCTCATATCCATGACGAGATAATGTTAATGCCTGAAAAATACGATACTATCTGTGGGCAGAGGGGTACTAATTTATCCGGGGGGCAAAAGAAACGTATCGCTATAGCACGGGCTATTTTAAAGAATGCACCAATTTTAATCTTAGATGAAGCTACCTCCGCACTTGATGGTGTTACCGAGGAATTAATTAGAAAGTCTCTTAAAACTTTAATGCAAGGTAAAACGGTTATAGTTATTGCTCATATATTATCAACATTGCTTGATATGGATCGCATTTTAGTTTTCGAGAAAGGGCAGATTATAGAAGATGGCACCCACACACAATTGCTCAAAGATAAGCAATTATATTATAAATTATGGAATTCTCAGGCAATAGTATTGTAAGATTGGATATATGGATAAAGAAGAAAATTTTGACTCAAATGATTATAATGTAAACGTCAGGATGATAACTTTTTCTGTTATTACTGTAGTGTTCATTTTAGTCGCGATATTTTTCATCAAGACCTATGCCACTCAAAAGCAAAACATTGTGCAGGAAATGTATGTTGAATGGAAGGGGCTTGAGGCTTCGTGTACTGAAAAAATTAAACGCACGGAATATATTTTAAAACTACTTGCTATTCAAATAGAACAAGATCCTAATAATATGAATTATGTCAAAAATGTTTTTGATAATTATATTAACCGTCAGGATGTTCAAAAAGTTTTTAATCTAAAAGAGTGTTTTTGGTTCAACTATCCTCTTAATCTTAAAGTACGCAGCTCTCCTCAAAATAATCAATATATAGCTACTTTTACAGGTGATAAAACTGAATATTCAACAAAGGTTACTTATGGCCTTAGTAACAAAAATAGTAACATTCATGCCATTATGGGTATTAGAGATCCTATCAATCAAGATTATATAGGATCTGTGGTGGTAGATTTTGATTTGTTTGTTTTAGCCGATAGGTTAAAGCTACGTAAAAAACATGAATATACTAATTTTGCTATCATTAGTAGCAATAGTAAGGTGTTGGTACAATCCGCAGAAAATATGAATAAGATAGGGTTAGAGGGTGGTGAGATTAATAATCCAAGATTGCTTGAGTTGATAAATAAAATTGGGTTTAAGGAAGATAATGGCCAGGCGTTTCCCTATTTGGATATGGTAAGTGGTATTAATTATTATATGAAAAAAATACCTAATCAACCATTCATTCTGTTGATAAACATTGATGCTCAGGCGATTAAAAAAGATATTTTTCATAAAGTAGTAATGAAATTTTTGGAGATCTCGTTCGTTGGACTTGGGTTCTTGCTTTTAATTATCGCAATTTACAAAAGAGAAACTTCTCTTCGCGCTAAGGCCGAAAAAGCCTCTATTATTGCTAACCAAGCAACGCGTGCTAAATCTGATTTCTTAGCTTTTACGGCCCATGAAATACGCTCGCCTCTTGGGTTTATTGTAACCGGATCTGAGGTGATGCAAAAGCAGCTTTTGGGCCCGCTGCCTAATGCTTACCAGGAATATATTGATGGTATTAATCGTAATGCCCATTTAATCTTGGATTTTATCACAGATATTCTTGATGAAACGCATATTCTAGAAGGTAATTTTAGTATAGTGAATGAGATTTGTGTCTTGCAAGAAATCATTGATAATACGGTCAAAATGAACCAAGCAAGATTGGATGAAAAACAATCTAAAATTAAGATAAAAATAGAGTCTAAACTACCAAAATTAATTTGTGATCCTAGAAGAATGTTGCAGGTTATTAACAACTTAGTTAGTAATGCGATTAAATATTCTTTTGATAATAGCATTATTAATGTGGTCGCAAAAATAGTGGATGAAAACCTTCATATAGAAGTAATAGACCAAGGCGTGGGTATGACCAAGGAAGAGTCTAGCCTTGCGCTGACTAGATATGGCACGGTGCGGAAAAAGCACTTCAATTTTATTGAATCGTATGGTCTAGGTTTGCCAATTGTAAAAATGCTTCTCGATGCTCAGGATGCAAAATTAGTGATTGATAGTAAGGTTAATGTTGGGACGACGATGAGAATAATTTTCCCAAAATATAAATTAGTTTATGGTAAAAAAATAAAGATCAAAGAAGAGGGTGAAGTTTAATGTCCAGAAGAAGTAGTGGGAGTATTTTGGAGCAGAAAATTAAGCGCTTGCCTAAAGTAATAATTTGTCTTATCACTTTGCTTAGTCTTTTTGGTGTAGTGGTTTTATATTCTGCAGCCGGAGCGAATTTAGATCCATGGGGATATAAACAATTGCTTCATTTTATTATTTTTCTTCCCATTGCTTTAGTAATTGCTTTGATCGATATTGACTTAATTTTTCGATCTTCTTATTTTCCCTATTTGATAGTATTAGTTTTGCTTGTATTGGTTGAGTTGTTTGGCATTAAAGCTATGGGTGGCCAAAGGTGGATTGAGATCGCTGGCCTTAGGTTGCAGCCAGCAGAGCCAGCAAAAATTGCGATTGTACTATTTCTAGCGCGTTATTTTCATCAGTTAACTTCAGTAGAAATGCAGAATAATTATAATTTAATTATTCCATTAATCGCTATATTTATTCCGATTGCATTGATCATTAAGCAGCCAGATCTAGGTACAGGTTTACTAACCTTGATGGTTAGCTCTGTGATTTTTTTTGCTGCTGGCGTAGCTTTATGGAAATTTTTACTCGTGGGCGCGGGCGCTATGGCTGCAATACCGATTTTATGGAATTTTCTGCATGAATATCAGAAAAAACGCGTGATGGTATTTTTAAATCCAGAATTAGACCCACTAAATGCTGGTTATAACATTATCCAATCAAAAATAGCTATTGGTTCTGGTGGGCTATTTGGCAAGGGATTTGGGGGTGGAACGCAAAGTCAGCTAGAGTTTTTGCCAGAGCATCAAACCGATTTTATCTTTGCGACCTTGTCTGAAGAGCTAGGATTTGTCGGTGCTATTACTTTAGTTATTTTATATGGTTTGTTGCTTATTAGTTCTTTTGCGGTTGCAATTAATGCGAGGAGTGTTTTTGGAAAATTACTTGCTATTGGTGTTTCTGCTATTTTCTTTTTTCATGCTTTTATTAATATGGCCATGGTTATGGGGTGGCTCCCTGTAGTTGGTATTCCTTTGCCCTTTATTTCTTATGGTGGAACGATGATGGCATCGATGATTTGTGGCTTTGGTTTTGTAATGAATGTGCATGTTAATCAACATATTAATATCAGTAAGAGTTAGGAGGTCATCTTATGATGACTAGTAATTTCAAATAATAATAAGGTTCTATGATTCGTAAATTTATTGTTATTTCGCTTTTTTATTTTGTGGCCTTAATGCTTACGGCTCTTCCAATCGCATTAATTAGGCTAGGAATTAATGCTGATATTTTACCATCACTTGAAGTAGGAATTGTTTATTTTTCTGCTCTTTATTTCCCAGTACCGATTTGGCAAATCTTTCTTTATGGCATTTTGACTTGCGAGCTTTACGGCCTGCCAATTGGTGTTGATTCAGCGTTGTTTATTATAATATATGTAGTATTAAAAAGAATGCATAGCCTATTAATCTCAAGATCGCCAATTTCCGATATGATAGGTTTTATAGGAACTGTAATTTTGTTTATGTTTTTAAAATATTTGATTATGGTTTATTACTTTGCTTACTCAGTGGATTTTATTAAAATTGTGCTACAATCTTTTACTACTATATTGTTTTATCCTGCGATATATTATCTATTAACAAAAATCCTGAATAAATCAGAATGCTAGATAAAGATACGCTTAGAAAACAACTCATTACTCGTCGTGCATTTTTGCTTGCTGCCGGTGGTACCACTATGCTTTCTCTGCTTGCGTCGCGTATGTTCTATATGCAAGTAATTAAAGTGGCTGATTATCGTATGTTATCCGATCAGAATAGGATTAATCCCTTGATGATTCATCCGATGAGGGGAGATATTTATGATAAGAATGGAAAGCTTTTAGTTGGTAGTCGTGTTTCCTATAATATTATGCTGGATGTGAAAGAAAGTGATGATTATAAAAAGTCACTTGAGCTTTTATATGAAATTTTAGATTTATCTGAGCTTCAGCAAAATTTTATTATAAAGAAAATCAAAAAATATGGATTAAAGAATCCTTTGGCAATTATGGAAGATGTGCCTTGGAAATATTTGATTAAAATTGAAGAAAACCTGACTGCTATTTTAGGTATTTATATAGAAATTGGACAGTTGCGAGATTATCATTATAAAGAATCTTTTGCGCATGTAATTGGTTATAGTGGCATATTAAATGAGAAGGAAAAAAAAGAGCTTGGCCTGAATAATATTGGTAATTTTAATGTTGGTAAAAACGGCATTGAAAAATACTATGAACAAACTCTGCGTGGTGATTTTGGCGTTAAAAAAATGGAAGTTAATGCCGGCGGTTATTACGTACGCGAGCTCTCTAGTCAGCCTAGTGTTCAGGGTGAGTCCATTACTTTAAATATCAATGCTGATTTACAAAACTATATCTATAATTTGCTACCAAAAACCGGTGGTTCAGTGGTGGTGATGGATACTGAAAGTGGGGCAATATTATCGGCTGTTTCTAGCCCTTCTTTTGATCCTAACAAATTCACTGGTGGTATTAGTCATGATTATTGGAAAGAGCTAAACAACAACCCTTATACTCCTTTATTAAATAGATTATCCCAAGGAACTTATCCTCCTGGGTCTATTTTTAAACTAGTTACGATTCTAGCAGCCCTTGAGGATGGTGTTAATCCTGAGATGGAAGTAATGTGTAGTGGCGGAGCCTCTGCTCTGGGTAATAATTATTATCGTTGTTGGCATAAAAGCGGGCATGGATCAGTTAATATGAAAAGTGCTATTGAGCATTCTTGTAATGCTTATATGTATAAAATAGCAAAGATGATCGGTGGAGAAAAAGTCTTGGATTTGGCGATGAAATTAGGTTTTGGTAAAATAACAGGCATTGATTTGCCAGGCGAATCTTCTGGTTTCGTCCCTAGCGCTAGCTGGAAGATGCGTCGCTTCAAATCTGATTGGTCTTTGGGGGATAGTTTAAATATTGCAATTGGTCAAGGAGCTTTGCTTGCTACTACTGTTCAAATAGCTCGTTTCGGTGGGATTATTGCAAGTCGTGGAAAAATGTTTGTACCCAAGATTGTCGGGCAAGAAGAAGCGCTGCAGCTTGATATTAAGCCAGAACATTTTGATATTTTGCAGTCTGCAATGTTTAATGTAGTCAATAGTGCTGGTGGAACTGCATATAGCAAAAGGGTGATGGATCCGAATTGGTTGATGTGTGGTAAAACTGGGACTTCGCAAGTGCAAGCCAAAAGGGGTAGTATGGATCTAAATAAAGCTTCTTTCTTTGGGCGCAATCATGCAATGTTTCTTGGTTATGCTCCAGCGCATCATCCTAAATATGCGATAGTAGTAGTGGTGGATCATGGTGGTGGCGGTGGCTCCTCTGCTGCGCCAATCGCAAGAGATATAGTGTTAGAGCTCGCTAAATTATAGCTCTGAATTGTAGTCATACGGCGATAGCTTAGGAGGACGTTGTGCAACAATTCTTAATCAAAAGATACTTTTATCGCGTAAATCCTGTATCATTTATACACATTCTTTCTTAAGACTTTCTATTACTAGTATATTCTTATTTGGTTAATTACTTATGTTATGATACATCGACGTTATTATCGGCATTAGGGGGCGATGCCTCTTTTTTAATCGTATAGTATAAAAGGTTGATTTGAATAGGGGGGCGTGAGTTTGTCCTCATCTTTTACACATACTTATCCACCAATTTTGTGGATATTAACCTATATGTTATTTTGAGAATATTAAGGGTGTGTGTTATAGAGAAGATGATCTACTTAGAGTGGTGTGATAATTACTATAGTAATACTAAGTATAAACGTATCGGCTTATTCGTTGATATATCCAAGAGGCTTATAGCGATATGTAGATTAAAGGTTGGAAATAAAATAATAATCTTTAAAGATTTTTAGTTGATTTTTTAGTAAAGACATAGTACTTAAGCAGAATTAATAGTCTTTAACAATGTGAGCAAAGGTAAAAACTGCTCTTAAAGACCAATGTTAAACAACGGATTGGTGTTCCATGTTTGAAAAAGCTACATATAAAGTTGGTTTTTGGTCTTTGTTTGCTATTGTAATGGGTAGTCAGCTGGGATCCGGCTTTTTTGTTATCCCATTAGTGGTAGCTAAATTTGGTTTTTTAAGTCTTGTTGGCTGGTGCGCCGCTGGTCTTGGTGCTATTTCTTTAACTCTAGTATTATCGAAGCTTAGTTCTTGGACGGCAAAGACGGGTGGTCCTCATACTTTTGCCAATGTGGCCTTCGGGCGAGATGTAGCTTTTTTTACCGGTTGGACTTACTGGGTTATTTCCTGGGCTAGTACTTCAGTTATTGTTGTCGCTAGTATTGGTTATTTGACGCCTATTATCGGCGAGTCGTCTCATCTTACTTATCTTATATTAGAGATTTCATTGTTGCTGCTTGTGACGATGCTTAATTGTCAGGGTATACAAACTGCGGGGGTTTGGGAGTTTATTTTTGCTTTATTTCAAATTATTCCTCTGCTCATCATACCGATTGCTGCTTTTTATTTAATGAAGGGAGGGGTTAATATATTAAGCTTTGATGATAATATACTTAGCGAAGTTAAGTCCAATGATTTTGGTAATTTAGTTTTAATGACTTTTTGGTGTTTTATTGGATTAGAATCGGCAACTACTACCGCTGGATCTGTTCATAATCCTAAAAGGACGATCCCAAGGGCCACGATTGTTGGCACGCTGGCAGTATTTTTTATTTATATGATTAATAGCCTTTGTATTTTAGGTGCTATTCCCTTTGAAGTGTTGTCAGCTTCAAAAACCCCCTATGTTGATATTGTGAAGCTTATTTTTGGTGAAGATTGGCATATACCTATTTCGCTCGTCTCTTCTATCATATGTATTGGTGCTCTTAATGCTTGGACTTTGGTTAGTGGTCAAATCTCGCTTGGGCTCGCAGAAGATAGGTTCTTACCGCGGTTCTTTGCTAAGAAAAATAAAAAAGAAGCGCCTTTTGTTGGTTTAATGGTTAGTTGCGTAGGGATTATAGTAATATTGGTCATTACCTCTAATAGTAGTATTGCTCATCAAATTTCTAATATCATTGATCTATCCGTGAGTGCTTTTATCTTTGTTTATATTGTTTGTATCTTTTCTTTCTTTAAATTGCTGCGATTAAAGAAAAGTTATAATTTAAGATATTGGTCATATGGTATTATCGCTTGCTTTTTCTGTTTTTGGCTTTTATTTAAGCACCCGTTGCTTACAATTGCTTCTATAGCCTATATTATAAGTGGTATTCCAATCTATTTCTTAAAAATGCGTTGTAACTAGCCTATATAGTTTATTTTAAAAAAAGTACTAAAGTGTCATTATGGTTGTGTGGTAAAAAAATCACAAAAATCATAAAAGCATGATAGATTATGATAAATTTACATTACCAGACTAGATTTTATTTACCTTTACATGGTATAAGGATTGCATGGTTACTAGAACTACTTACTTTTGTAGCCTGGTTGTTATTAATTAAAAACTTAAAAATATAAGGGTAATTTATATGAAAAAATTATTATTAGCTGCTGCAGCAACTGCAGCTTTCTCAAGTGCAGCGATCGCAGATAACGAATTTTATCTAAGAGCTGATGCTGGTATCAATATGTTTGCTAAATCTAAAGTAAACAGTGTTAAATTGAAATCAAAGTATTCACCATCTATGGAATTAGGTCTTGGTTATGCTGTGATGGATAATGTGAGAGCAGAATTTGCTTATGGTCATCATTTTAACCCAACTGCAAAAAAAACTGTGGATGGCGTTGCTGTAAAAGCAAAATCTAACATCCAAACATTAATGGTTAAAGGTTTCTATGATGCTTTCGATCTAGGTATGGCTCAAGTTTTCGTTGGTGCTGGTGTTGGTCTTGCTAAAGTAAGTTCAAAAGTTAGTATTGGTTCTGATACTTACAAAGCAAAAGCAAAAACAAATTTCACTTATCTTTTAGCTCTAGGTACATCATTTGACGCTGCTGATTCTGTGAAAATTGATGTTCAATACAATTTCCAAGATTTCGGTAAAACAAAATCTACAGCAGATTTAACTAAAATTGCATATCGTTCACACGCTATCAAAGCTGGTGTAAGATTTGCTCTATAATTGAACTTTGTTCTTTTATATGCTATAAGAGAGGGAGCCCTTTAAAAGGCTCCCTTTTTTTATTATAGGTTACGATCGTCATTGCGAGGAGGATTTCAATCCGACGTGGCAATCTAGTGAATTTACTTATAAAATATAGCCAAGGGCTAGCAAGATAGTCAAGCTGACTATCTTGCTGGATTGCCGAGGAGCTACAGCTCCTCGCAATGACGATAAACCAATCAACTACAACTCTAAACCTTTAAGGACTAATATTATGAAATTTGTTGATGAAGCTAAAATTTACCTTAAGAGTGGTGATGGGGGCAATGGTTGCGTAAGTTTCCGTCGTGAGAAATTTGTTGATATGGGTGGGCCCGATGGTGGTAATGGTGGTACTGGAGGTAGTATTGTTTTAGAGAGCAATCCTCATATAAATACTTTATTACATTTTCGCTATAAGCAGCATTTTAAGGCCCAAAATGGTGAAGGTGGCAAGGGTAGCAATCGTACCGGTGCATCTAGGGCGCCATTAATGCTAGAAGTTCCAGTTGGAACGCAAGTTTGGTCTGATGATGGTGAGCTATTATTGTTCGATTTTACTGAAAGCTCACAGCGATATGAAGTTTTAAAAGGTGGCCATGGTGGTCTTGGTAATTCCCATTTTAAATCCTCAATCAATCAGGCGCCTTCACGCACGACTACCGGCTATCCAGGTGAAGAGATGTGGGTTAGATTAGCACTTAAGCTTTTATCGGATGCAGGGCTCGTTGGTTTGCCTAATGCTGGGAAGTCTACCTTTTTATCACGCGTATCTGGGGCTAAGCCTAAGATAGCAGATTATCCCTTCACAACTTTATCCCCTCACCTTGGTGTGGTTTATAATGATGAAGATGAGTTTGTGCTGGCTGATATTCCAGGGATTATCGAGGGTGCGCATATGGGGCATGGGCTTGGTGATAAATTCCTGAAACATATTGAACGCTGTGGAGTATTGCTGCATTTAATTGATGGCACTGCAGAAGATGTGGTTGAGAATTATCGCATTGTGAAAGAGGAGCTTGAGTCTTTTTCGGAAGAATTGGCAGAGAAGCAAGAGATCATTGCCTTAAATAAATGTGATTCGCTTACTGAAGATGAGATTAAAGCTAAGGCAAAAGCCTTAGAAAAAGCGACTAAGCAGAAGGTGCATGTTGTTTCTGGTCATTCGGGCCAAGGGGTGAAAGAAATTTTACGTTTAATACAGGCTGGAATTAGGAAGTTTCGTGGCCTTGATGATGAGTAGATTGTTGTCATTGCGAGGCGCACTAGCCCCGTCGCAATCCAGCAAAAATAATGAATATATTAACTGGATGACCACGGCGTTAAATAGCGCCTCGTCATGACGATAACTATGCCCAAAATTTCTGAAGTTAAAATTCTTCCCTATAGTAGTAAGCAGCTTTTTGATCTGGTGATGGATATTGAGTCCTATCCAGAATTTTTACCTTTTTGTACTAAGGCCAAAATACATTCTACTTCGGAAGAGGGTATTATTGCATCGCTGACGATTAAGGTTGCGGGATTAGAAAAAACCTATCGATCATTAGTAAAGACAGATGGCAATGTGATTGAAGCGAAAGCAATCGATGGGCCATTTAAATATTTATATAATCGCTGGGAATTCAAATCTTCTGCAACATTCACCATTGTTTCTTTTGAGGTTGATTTCGAATTAGAATCTTTCTTGCTAAGTAGTTTAATGGATGTATTATTAGTGAAAGTATATAATGAAATATTAGCTTCTTTTGAAGCAAGGGCGGAGGCAAAATATGGTATCAAAAATTCTTCAAACTAGAGAAAAGCTTTATGAAGGGTCAAGCAAAATTATGTATGAGTCGGATGATGAATCAGTGCTGATTCAGTTTTTCAAAGATGATATGCTAATGCAAGATGGTACCACCCTCCAGGTCTCTGGAAAAGGTGTGATTAAAAATAATATTTCTGCTTTTGTGATGGAAATGATGGATCTTGCGGGGATTAATAATCACTTTTTTGAAAAAGTGAATATGCGCGAGCAACAGGTGCAGATAGTGGAAATTGTGCCAGTCAAAGTTTGTGTGTCTAATGTTGCTGCGGGCCGCTATGTAAGCCAGTTTGGCATTGAGGAAGGCTACGTCTTTGATCACCCAATCATTGATTATCGGGTAAAAAATAGAGAAAAAGGCTATCCTAGCATCAATGAGCAACAGATGGACTATTTTGGTTGGATAGATCAGGAAGAAACTGTAGAACTTGCGCATCAAGCTTTAAGAGTTAATGACTTTCTCTCAGGCCTTTTCGCGGGCGTGGGGATTCGCCTTGTGGAATGTCAGCTAGAATTTGGCCGTATTTTTGATGGTTTAGATTTTGCTTTCATTCTAGCCGATGAAATAACCCCGGATAATTGCCGCCTGTGGGATCTTGAGACTAATCAAAAGCTAGATTTTGAATATGCGGCTGAAAATCCAGAGAATGCTATTTCTATCTATAAAGAAATCGCCAAAAGATTTAAGTTGAAGTAGATAGTCTTTTGATTTGAACTTACTAGCTTGATTATTACCATCAAAATAGAGTTTTTTTACTAGACATCTAAGCGTAAGCTTAATATAATAACCACTTCAAGAACTCACCTAGAAGGGCCTGTAGTTCAGTTGGTTAGAACACACCGCTCATAACGGTGTTGTCGCAGGTTCAAGTCCTGCCAGGCCCACCACCACATATGCTGGTATTGATATGTTCCCCAAAACCTTATTTTCATATTTAATCCGAACTTACCTTGCGCGTTTTGGTGTTACGCTTGGCATCATTTCTTTCGGCTTAATATTAGCCAATATTTTTGATACTTTAAACCGCCTTCGCGCCGTTAGTTTTTCGCTCCCTATTTTTCTGCAGTTAATTACCTTTAAATCACCCTATTTAATGGTGGAAATATTACCTTTGATTGCTTTTATTGCCACTTTAGCTTTTTTTGAATATTTGATTCGCTCAAATGAATTAATCACCATTTTCAATGCTGGTTTTTCGATTTGGAAAATATTAACACCGGTGCTAATGTTGGTCGTTGTTATAGGTATAGTCTCTACTACAATAATTCAGCCTATATCTTCAATCTTAATTGAAAGTCATGAGAGGTTAGAGGCGAAATTAAGCAAAAAAAATAGTGATGCTACTTTGCTAGTCAATAAAGGGGTAATGGTCGCTGAGCATTATGGCGCTGAAAGACGTTTTATTACTGCTGAAGCGGTGGATATCAAAAACTATAGCCTATCAAAAATCACAATATTGCTTACTGATGAAAATAATCTTTTTGTTAACCGAATTGATGCAGAAAAAGCTATTATAGAACATAATGAGATCAAATTATTTAAAGCAAATATATTTGGTCATGAAATTACGCCTATCATGCATGATAATTTTACTTTGCCTACTAATCTTACAATAAATCGTTTTACTGCTAATTTAAGGCCCCCAGAATATATTGCATTCTGGCAATTGCCAGATAAAATACAAAAAATGTACGATACAGGCATGCCTACCACGAAATATCGTTTATATTATTATAAACATTTATTTAAAACTTTGATGATGGCATCACTTGTGATGCTTGCTGCTTGTTTTACGAGCAAAAGGCAAACAAGAAAACAGGATAATAGAAAAATCTTTTTAGCGATTGCTGGTGGATTTACTATATATTTATTTAGCGAAATCATTGTGTCTATTTTAACCTATAATGGTTTGGCTCCGTTGTTCTCTACGTTGTTGCCCATTTTACTGCTAATGTTCGGGAGCATTTTGGTGATTTTACACTTGCATGAAATTGGATAATCAGCTAGTGATTAAGTATAAAATTTTAGGATAAAAAATGTCTATAATTTCAAATTTCTTAGGATTCCTTTCTTCCGATATGGCGATTGATCTTGGTACCGCTAATACTTTAGTTTATGTGAAGGGTAAAGGTATAGTTTTAAACGAGCCTTCCGTAGTAGCTTTAATAAAAGAAGGGGGCACCTATAAGCCCTATGCATTTGGTCATGAGGCCAAAATGATGCTTGGTCGTACTCCTGCCGATATTGAAGCAAAGAGGCCTTTAAAAGATGGTGTAATTGCTGATTTTAAAAGCGCCGAAGAAATGATCAAACATTTTATCCGCACAGTGCATAACCGCCGTACTTTTACGGGGCCATTAATTGTGGTATGTGTTCCATCCGGCTCTACTACAGTTGAGAGGCGTGCTATCCAAGAAGCAGCAGAATCCGCGGGTGCAAGAGAGGTCTTTTTGATTGAAGAGCCAATGGCTGCAGCAATTGGTGCGGGGCTTCCGGTCACTGAACCTACTGGTTCAATGATTGTAGACATTGGTGGTGGTACAACTGAAGTGGCGGTATTGTCACTTGGTGGTATCGTCTATGCAAGATCAGTTAGGGTTGGTGGTGATAAAATGGATGAGGCGATTATTTCTTATATTCGCAGAACTCACAATCTTTTAGTGGGTGAATCTACTGCTGAGAAAATAAAAAAACAAATAGGCACTGCTTATATTCCAGAAGATCAAGAAGGATCTGTGATGGAAATTAAAGGCCGTGATTTGATTGAGGGCATACCAAAAGAAATCATCTTAAGTGAACGTCAAATTGCTGAGAGTTTGGTAGAGCCAGTGAATCAAATTGTTGAAGCTGTTAAGGTTGCCCTTGAATGTACTCCTCCGGAATTATCTTCTGACATCGTGGATAAAGGCATTGTGCTAACTGGTGGTGGAGCTTTGCTTAAAGGTCTTGATCATGTGCTTCAAGAGGCTACTAACTTGCCAGTATTTGTTGCTGATGATGCGCTCTCTTGCGTGGCTCTTGGTACTGGCCGCGTGCTCGAAGAATTTGCAAAGCTTAAACATGTATTATTTAAACAAGATTAGTAATGGCGCTGATAGAAAATCGATATAGAGATAACGGGCAGATATTGAACAAACTAATGTTTGTAGTGCCTAATTTATTTCGTCGATTTTCAGCCGTTATTTTCTTCTTGTTATCTCTCCAGCTAATATATGCCTCATCTAATACGCAGCTTCATTTATACGCTTTGGAATATTCAAGCCATCCTATAGATCATGTTCTTAATCTTCATCGCTTGATCACAGATCAGATTAGTAATATGGCTAGTTCGATTAGTGATTTATCAGGCATTAAAAAAGAAAATATCACCTTAAGGCTGGAGCTAAATAGGCTTCGGGCAATAGAAGCGCATGCTGCCGCACTTAGCAGTGAAAATAAGCGCTTACAAGAGGCTCTGGGGTTAAAAAGCACGCATAAATCTCAGACTATTGCAGCTAGATTATTATCTGTTTCTAATGGCCCTTATACGCGTTCTGCAATTATTGATGGTGGCAGCAATCAAGGAATTGAAATCGGTCAAGTTGTGATTCATAACTATGCTGTTATGGGAAGAATTGTGGAAGTTACCCCTAATTATTCAAAAATGCGTTTAATTACTGATTTTACTTCAAGAATACCAGTAGTGAGTGAACATTCTAGGCTTAAAGGAGTTCTCGCTGGAGGAAATAACAATTATCCAGAATTAAAATATATCGTGGATAAAGATGCTTTAGAATTAGGTGAAATTCTTGTGACCTCAGGTGATGGAGAGTTTTTTCCTAATGGCCTTAAAGTCGCAAAAATTACCAAAATTTCCGATGGTAATATATTAACAGTTCCAGCTGTTGATCCAAGTAAGATAGATTTGATTGAGATTATTAAGCGTTAATTCTAATGTGATATAGGTGTAAGGAGCCATTATGTCTAAAAGAAAATACGATGAGGTGGATAAATCAGATAGCTCACCTTTAAGACCAATGATCTTTGTTTTACCAACTATTTCTCCTATAAAATTGCTACATTCTTATCCTCAAGCAGCAGAAGGGCTTTTACAAGCTTCATCATCTGGTGATCTAAAGATGGTGAGGTATCTTTTGGAGATAGGGGCAGATATTAATGTTAAAGATACAATATCTGGGAAAACTCCTTTAATGAGAGCGCTGCGGAATAATCATAACGCTGTTGCAAAAACATTGATTAAAAAAGGAGCTGACCTTAATCTCCAAGATAATTTTAGTAATACAGCGTTGTTTATTGCAGCATCTAAAGGGAATCTAGAGATAGTGGAGGCTCTTATCGTCGTGGCTAGTACATGGGAAGAGAAGGCTTATCAAATATTTCTTGATCAACCTCATAGAATGTATGGCTCTCCTTTGCAGATAGCCCTAGAGAGTGGGGATGCAAAGGTGGTGAAAGCCTTAGTTAACGCAGGCGCGAGCGTAACGGAAGGAGCCCATCTAAAGGCTTTTAATATTTTTCGCTATACAATGAATATGAATGATATATGTACAATGCTGATACCAGATGTTAGTGAAGATGCCTCTTCGTCATTATTACCCACGACTAATGAATTAATGCAATATACTTTAATGTTCTCAAACACCCCTGAGTTATCAGGCTATATCGCGGATACAGAGTCTGAATATTAATTCGTGACTTTTGATTTTATTTGTTATAAATATACCTCAAAATAAACTAAGGAAAGTAACATGCTAAAAAGAGCAAGGAGTGAGACCATTGTTGATTTTATGGAGCCTCCTGCAAAGTTACAGAGAATAGGTACAACGTCAGATAGTGAGGCGCTTGATTCTATGGAGACCACTCCATTACATAGAACAAATGCAATATACCAACCAGATTTGCATCAAAATAATTCTCAAGAAGCAGATACGTCTGATACGCAAGAAAGTGCGGATCTGTCTGTGCTACCTGCGATAACTTTAGTATTGTCGCGATCATCTTATGCGGAGAGTAGAACAAGCTATGAGGATACTCCGTCAACAATTGTCGGGCCAGTCACCCCAAATGAGGGGGCACCATTTGAATCTCAATTAACAGGCGATTCGATAGAATGATAAGGTGCTCGTCACCTTAGAGTAGGATGTTAATCCGACGTAACACTCCATTATTCTTGCATTTTTTCTGGATAGCGACGCGGGCGCCCCGCTATGAAGGTATTCATGACGCCATGACAACTGAGCCCTTAGATGACTTTTGATTTAGTTCAACTTAAGAACTTGCTATAACTTCATTGGAATAAGATATTCACCCCAGAAGGCGTAATATGGGCAATGCCATCTTTGATAATAAATGGTGTATGGGTTTCGTCGCTATAAAGACGTACCTGCCCGGCTTTTAACTGTACTATCATCGGTACATGCCCGGCCATCACGCCAAACTCCCCCTCGCTGCCTGGCATTACTACCATATCTACATCATCAGAATATAGAACGCCTGTAGGGGTGATGATTTTAGCATGTATTTTATCCATATGACTAATCTTTTGCTTTTAATTTTTCAGCTTTTTCAATTGCTTCCTTAATATCACCAACCATATAAAAGGCATTTTCTGGTAGATGGTCATATTCTCCAGCAACAAGGGCTTTAAAACTCGCAATCGTATCTTCAAGAGCAACAAATTTACCTTTAGAGCCAGTAAATACTTCAGCAACGTGGAATGGTTGTGATAGGAAGCGTTGAATTTTCCGAGCGCGCGCTACAATTAGTTTATCTTCTTCTGATAATTCATCCATACCAAGAATAGCGATAATATCTTGCAGTGACTTGTAGGTTTGCAGGATCTTTTGCACATCTCTTGCAACATCATAATGTTCCTGACCAACGATTTGTGGATCAAGCATTTGCGAGTTACTATCTAATGGATCCACGGCTGGATAAATACCAAGCTCCGCAATCTGGCGATTAAGTACGGTCGTAGCGTCAAGGTGAGTAAAAGATGCAGCTGGTGCTGGATCAGTAAGGTCATCCGCTGGTACGTAAATTGCTTGTACGGAGGTGATTGAGCCATTCTTAGTCGAGGTAATACGTTCCTGCATTGCTCCCATCTCAGTAGATAGAGTTGGTTGATAGCCTACTGCCGAAGGAATCCGCCCCAATGTTGCTGATACTTCAGATCCCGCTTGTGTGAAACGGAAAATATTATCGACAAAGAAAAGCACGTCTTGACCACCATCTAGATCACGAAAATATTCTGCTGATGTAAGGCCAGTTAGAGCGACGCGAGCTCTTGCGCCAGGTGGTTCATTCATTTGCCCATAGACAAGCGATACTTTTGATTTGGCCTGATCTTCAAGATTTATCACTCCTGAATCAATCATTTCATGATAAAGATCATTACCTTCGCGAGTACGTTCACCGACACCAGCAAACACAGTATAACCACCGTGAGCTTTCGCAATATTATTGATCAATTCCATGATCAGAACTGTTTTACCAACACCAGCACCGCCAAATAAACCAATCTTACCACCTTTAGCATAGGGTGCTAGCAGGTCAATTACTTTAATGCCGGTCACTAAGATGTTTTTTTCTGTTGATTGCTCGGTAAAAGATGGTGCTTTTGCATGTATTGATGCGAGTTTTTTGGTTTTAATGGGACCACGTTCATCGATAGGCTCACCGATAACATTCATGATGCGCCCTAGAGTTTCAATACCAACAGGAACGCTTATAGGAGCGCCTGTACTTGTTACTTTATCACCGCGCACAAGGCCTTCGGTTGAATCCATCGCGATACACCGCACCACGCCATCACCAATATGCTGCGCTACTTCTAGCACGAGGCGATTACCATGATTATCGCATTCTAAAGCGTCTAGAATTCTTGGTATCTTATCTTCAAATTTCACATCTACAATTGCGGAGATAATTTGTGAAATATGGCCGGTATTTTTTGTCATAATGTTAACCTTAAAAATAATTCTTAATTCATCTATACTGCTTCAGCGCCAGAAATAATCTCGATCAATTCTGTAGTAATGCTTGCTTGTCTTGACCTGTTAAGTAATAGGGTCAGTCTATTGATCATATCACCAGCATTACCTGTTGCATTATCCATTGCTATCATCCTTGCCGCTTCTTCGCTAGCTTTGCTTTGTAATAATGAATGATAGATTTGTGCATTTAAATAAGTGTTTGTCGCATTCTCGATTAAGTTTGCGCCCTCATATTCATAATTAGCGCTAGATGTTTCTTCCCGCTCTAGCGGAATAAGGGATTTAATAGTTGGTATTTGCGTTGCGGTATTTTTAAAGAAGTTAAAATATATTTTGCATGAATCGAAAGCATCAGTTTCAAAAACTCTTATAAAATTTTGATAGATTTCTTCTATTTGCTCGAGGGAGGTAATATTATTATTTGCATAATGAGCGATAAAATCATTCCCTAAATTAGCCTGTAGAGCTTCTTTGCCTTTTTTTCCCACAGTGATTATTTTGACCTCAATTCCATCCGTTTTCATTTGGGCAATATCACTTTTCACTAGGCGTGCAACTGATTGGTTAAAACCGCCACAAAGACCACGATCTGATGTTATAACAAGCGCGAGCACCTTCTTTGGAGCAAGGTCAGAATAGAGTAATTTACTCATTTTATTTTCTGCACTTTCCTCTGGCTTAATAGCTCTTAAAATCACTTCCGATTCATTTGTATAATCTTCTGAACGCTCTAAATTCTCACGAGCATGACGTAATTTCGACGCTGAAACCATATGCATAGCTTTAGTGATTTTTTGCGTCGATTTGATGCTTTTGATTCTTACTCGTAAAGTTTTTAAGCTGGCCATAATTTTATTTTATTGCCTCAATAAATTCAGTCACAAATTCTTCTAACACTGCTTTAAGCTTAGATTCACATTCAGGAGTGATTTGCTTATTTTTTGCAATATCTGCCATAATATCGGAATGTTTGAGCTTTAATTCCTCATGTAATTTATGCTCTAATTCTTTCACGTTGGTTACTGGCACTTTATCCAGATACCCCTTAACGCCAAGATAGATGCTCACTACTTGCTGCTCTACTGAAAAAGGAGAATATTGATTCTGCTTTAGAATTTCAGTAAGGCGCACACCTCTTATGAGTAATGCTTTGGTTGAATCATCAAGTTCTGAACCAAATTGCGAGAAAGCTTCCATTTCACGATATTGCGCTAGGTCTAATTTAATAGATCCCGCTACTTGTTTCATCGCTTTAATTTGCGCAGCAGAGCCAACGCGGCTAACGGATAGGCCAACGTTTACAGCAGGACGGATTCCCTTGTAGAATAATTCACTTTCTAAGAAAATTTGCCCATCAGTAATCGAAATTACGTTAGTTGGAATATAGGCCGATACGTCACCAGCTTGTGTTTCCACTATTGGTAGGGCGGTTAAAGATCCACCTCCCATCTGATCAGACATTTTAGCAGCACGTTCAAGTAATCTTGAATGTAAATAGAATACGTCACCAGGATAAGCTTCGCGTCCAGGTGGGCGACGAAGTAAGAGTGACATCTGGCGATAGGCCACGGCATGTTTACTTAAATCGTCATATACAATTACTGCATGCATGCCATTATCGCGGAAATATTCACCGATAGTACAGCCAATATATGGCGCTAAAAATTGCAAAGGCGCAGGATCAGAAGCGGTCGCTGAAACAATAACGGTGTAATCAAGCGCGCCAGCATCTTCAAGTTTTTTTACCACCTGCGCAACTGTTGATCTTTTTTGGCCAATCGCTACATAGATGCAATAGATTTTATTTTTTTCATTATCAGATAAATGACCATTCTTTTGATTGATGATCGCATCAATAGCAATAGCAGTTTTACCAGTTTGACGATCGCCGATGATTAACTCGCGCTGCCCCCTACCAATTGGTATAAGTGCATCAATTGCTTTGATTCCAGTTTGCATAGGCTCGGATACGCTTTGCCTTGCGATAATGCCAGGAGCTTTAACCTCTACCGTTGCATTCTTACCGCCTTTAATAGCCCCTTTGCCATCGATAGGTTTACCAAGAGCATCAACTACTCGGCCTAATAATTCCTTACCTACTTTGATTTGCAGAATCTCACCAGTACGTTTTACTTTATCGCCCTGTGCCACTGAATTATCATCGCCCATAATCACGATACCAACGGAATCTTCTTCCAAATTAAGCGCTAATCCTTTCACGCCGGATGCAAATTCAACCATTTCACCAGCCTGTACATTATCAAGGCCGTAGACCCTTGCTACGCCATCACCGACAGTGATTACTTCGCCAATCTCTTCAAGATTAGCAGTAGCGCCGCCAGAGGTGATTTCTTTTTTTAGTACCTCAGCAATTTCGGCTATATTTAATTTCATCCATTCCTCTTATGTTTCTTACTTATATGATGGTGTAGTCTTTTTTAAAGCGCCAGCTATTGAAGCGTCAATCAACATATTGCCATAGCGCATTATTACGCCACCAATCAAATCTTTATCTATCTTATATTCTAGTTCTAGATTATCGCCAAATTCTTTTTGCGCCAGTTTTTCCACTAAAGGCTGATCTTTCGGTTCTATTGTTTTGGCGCTAGTAATTTCTACTAATTGTTTGTTTTTTACGAGCAGCTCATAATCGTCCAAAATCTCTGGTAATAGAGCAATACGATCATTTTTGATTATTTGCTTCATTAAGCTAGTCACCAACGGATGAATATCATATTTGTTGATGACTTTAAGCAGCAAAGTTTCTTTATCTTTACGCGCTGTAGGAGAGCGGAAAAACTGTAAAATTACTGGATCATGGCATATTGCTTGCTCAAGAGCATCAAGCTGCTTTCCTACCAAAGGAGCTATTTTGTTTTTTATGCTCTCTTCAAATAATAAGAGAGCATATTTCTTGGCTATGGTCATCTGTATAAAAGCCTTATTAATCTTAAGGGGAATATAGCTAATATTATATATATATGCAACGATATTAGCTGTTTTATCTAAGAGAGAATAAATATAAAGCGCTCTTTACATCACAAATTTACTATTGCCAGTTGCAAATATTGCTTTATACTCCCGAGGAAATTATTACAAAGGTATGAATGAGAAAAGTCATTATTTCAGGGATGATTGGAAATGCTCTAGAGTGGTATGATTATGCCCTATATGCACAATTTGCACATATTATTGGTCAGCATTTTTTCCCTGATTCTGAAATTCGCGATATCTTAACTTTTGCGGTTTTTGCCGCTGGTTTTTTTGTTCGCCCTATCGGCGCTATTATATTCGGCAATATTGGCGATAAGCTGGGCCGTCGGTTTGCTCTTATGCTTGGCATTCTTACCATGGCTGTGCCTACTGCTGCTATTGGCCTTCTTCCGTCTTACGAGACAATTGGTATTGCTGCTCCTATCTTGCTTGTAGTAATCAGATTGATTCAAGGTTTCTCTTTGGGTGGAGAATTCAGTGGTTGTATTACTTATATGGTTGAACATTCGCCTAAGAACAGGCGCGGGCTAGTAGGTAGTGCATCTTTTATTAGCATGTGCCTTGGAATGCTTCTTGGTGCCGCTACTGCGTCTACCATGGCTTATTTTATGAGTGAAGAGGATCTAGTCGGTTGGGGCTGGAGATTACCTTTCATTGCCGGTCTTTTTGTTGGTCTTATTGGGCTTTACATCAGAATGAATCTTTCTGAGAGTCCAATTTATCAACAAGCGAAAGAAAAAAAATCACTCTCAGAGCGCCCGGTACGTGAAATTATTACTAAACATTACAGAGCGCTGCTTGTTTCAATCGCTATCTATATAACTGTAACAGCACCTTTTTATACTGCGACCGTATTTGTTGAGAGTTTTTTGCAAAAGCTGGGCTATTCATCGTTAATAGCTTTCTTTGCTAGTAGCATCATCTTGGTTACGATGATTGCAATATTGCCTTTATCAGCTATCCTTTCTGACCATATTGGGCGTAGAAAAGTTTTAATCTACGGAGCATGGGGCATTGCTTTGTCGGCCTATCCAACTTTTTGGGCTCTTGGACAGATGAATGATTTTCTTGCCCTTATTGCATCGTTTGGTTTTGCTGCAATAGTGGCGTTCTACATGGGGCCTGTGCCAACAGTTTTGGTGGAATCTTTCCCAACTAAAGTACGTTTTACTGGTGTTGCTTTATCTTATAATATTAGTGCCGCAATCTTTGGTGGAACTGCTCCAATGATAGGTGCAATGTTTATTAAGTTCACTGGCGATAAATATGCGATGGGCTATTATTTGACAATTCTTGCAATTTTTACTATTTTTGTCTTAAGATGGTTTAAGGAAACCTCGAAAATTTCCCTAGCAAAGTAAAATGACAGAGCAACAAGAATTAATAGTTAAAGCGGGCGATAAGGTCCTGATGCACTCATGCTGTGCTCCATGCGCGGGTGAGTTAATGGAAAAAATGATCGCAGATGGTATCGATCTTACGATCTTTTTTTACAATCCCAATATTCATCCGAAAAAGGAATATGAGATTCGCAAAAATGAAAATATTCGTTTTGCTGAGAAAATGAATATTCCTTTTGTTGATGCTGATTATGATGTGCAAAATTGGTTCTCCCGAGCGAAAGGCATGGAATACGAACCAGAGCGCGGCATCAGATGTTCCATGTGTTTTGATATGCGATTTGAGCGCACAGCCCTGCATGCTTATGAAAATGATTTCAAGATAATTACCAGTTCTCTTGGCATTTCGCGCTGGAAAGATATGGATCAAATCAACACTTCCGGTATTAAGGCAGCGTCCCATTATGAGGGCGTAGAATATTGGACCTATAATTGGCGTAAAAATGGCGGTTCGGCCAGAATGTATGAAATTGCTAAACGTGAGAGTTTTTACCAGCAAGAATATTGTGGTTGTATTTATTCGCTAAGAGATAGCAATAATTGGCGTAAAACCAATGGACGCGCTGAAATCGAAATTGGCGAGCAATATTACGCTGAAAAAATAGCTAAAGATCCTGTAAGCTAATTTACTTAGTGGATTGCCACGGAGCATTGCTCCTCTAAGGTGACGATATTACTCCCCACCATCATGACGAGGTGCCTTTAGGCTCCTCTGACCACCTTTACTTCAGCAATTCAATATTACCACCAATCGCTGTTAGGTTTATTGTGGTAGTACGTTCAAGCATGAATCTGAGTAAATAATTAGGGCCACCGGCTTTAAAACCTGTACCAGATTGATTCTCGCCACCAAAAGGTTGAGATTCAACCACGGCGCCTATGATTGAGCGATTGACATAAATATTCCCCATTTTGACTTTGGATTTAATATAATTCACTTTCGATTCTATGCGTGAATGAATGCCAAAAGTTAAACCAAAACCATAATTATTGATTTCATCAATCACCCTATCAAGATCATCATATTTATATCTTACTAAATGCAATATTGGGCCAAAGTTTTCTGACAGAAGATCATTGATACTATTAATTTCAATTATGTGAGGATAGAAAAAATGCCCATCTTTTTGCGACCCTTTATGAGGATGAGCTGCAACAATTTTAAAGCCTTTTTGCACCATATCTTCGAAATGAGCATTTAGCCCATCGGCCGCTGCTTTATCAATTACTGGTCCAATATCATGGTCAAAATCGATAGTGTCGCCTATTTTTAAAGTCGCCATGGCGCCCTTCAGCATTTGCACTAATGAATCATAAATTTCATCTTGAATATACAGCACGCGAAGGGCTGAGCATCTTTGTCCGGCAGAATAAAAGGCTGATGTTAAAACGTCGTCAGTTACTTGTTCCAAAAGTGCAGAGCTATCAACAATCATCGCATTTTGGCCGCCAGTTTCTGCGATAAGTGGTACAATTGCCCCCTCTCTTGCAGCTAGGGCAGAATTAATAATTTTCGCAGTAGTGGTAGATCCGGTAAAGGCCACTCCTGAGATCGCTTCATTAGTTACGACATATTTGCCAATCGAGCTTCCAGAAGCAAGTAATAACTGGAGCACATCCTTTGGCACGCCTGCTTTATGCATTAAATGCACCGCTATATTTGCAATGATAGAAGTTTGATCTGACGGCTTTGCAATCACGCAATTGCCACTAACTAAGGCAGCTACAATTTGGCCCATAAAAATAGCGAGTGGGAAGTTCCATGGGCTGATGCATAGAAAAACACCTCTGCCATGCATAGTTAGCATATTACTCTCGCCTGTGATGCCTGGAAGATGACGATCTTGCATTATATGCTCTGCTTGATTAGCATAATAGCGGCAAAAATCTACAGCTTCACGCAGTTCTGCAATTGCATCTTGAATCGTTTTGCCAGCTTCTCTTATTAATAATGAAAATAATTCTGCTTCACTTTCTTCCATTAAAT
>CAYTBU010000006.1:0-14838 GCA_964436105.1 uncultured Rickettsiaceae bacterium
GCCGACATTACTGGCTCCATGCGTTTTGCAAAATTCCACATATATGTAAGCAACGGCCATCTAATCACTTCCTTACACCCAGGAGCCCTATCATCGATATTTCTACCAGTTAGGAAAATACGCTTTAGAACCCTAAAATAACAAATATTTATTGGGTAATTGAAATAGAGTACTAAATCTGCTGGCTCAAACCTCATTGCAAGTGAGCGCACGCTATTGCCGTCTATAATCCAAGAATCAGTGTTGATGATACTACGCTGAATATTTAAGAATTCACCATAATCTCGATTACCCCAATTCTCTATAAAAAAATGCTTATCAAGATGATGAAGTGGAAGATCTAAAGCGCCAGAAAGCCAGAGAGCAAAGGTAGATTTACCGCTGCCTGGACGCCCAAAAATCATAATCCTTTTGAATTTTTTATGAGTCATTATTATACCATTTTTGTCATTCCCGATTTAGGTGAGGAATCTAGTTTTCAGTCATCCCGGACTTGATCCGGGATCTAGTTTACCAGACTGAGATTCCGGTTCGTAGGCCAGAATGACTAATTAATAACGATGACGACTAATTAATCCAAACTGTAGGACCATTCAGGATCTGAAGCATCTTTTGGTGTTGGGATTTCTTTTTCGTTGTATCCAGTAATATCGATCATATTAATACGTGAACGAGATGATTGCTTGTTATATGGCGCATAGCCACGAGCAAACATTAGAACGCGACCACTAGGAGCCCAGGTGGGCCCTTCGGTTAGATATCCATTAGTAATAAGCCTCTCAGCGCTACCATCAGGACGCATTACACCGATCGCGAAACCTTCACCTGGAATTTGCTTAGTAAAAGCAATATAATCACCACGTGGCGACCAAGCTGGAGATGCGTAAATACCAGTACCAAAACTGATACGCTCAACATTCGACCCATCAGCATTCATCACATAAAGCTGGCGCGAACCACTACGGTCAGAGTTAAATACAATTTTACTACCATCTGGAGAATAACTTGGCGAAGTACTAATTGCCCCACCCGAAGTCAGGCGCGTAACCTTTTTGGTATAAAGATCAATCTCGAATAGATTCGTTACACCATCTTTCGCCATCGATAATACCGCAGCACGTCCATCTGGTGAAAAACGTGGAGAGAATGACATGCCTGGAAAATTACCCAAAATGGAGTCTCTACCGGTTTTTAAATCACGCAAATGAATGCGCGCTTTACGATTCAAGAATGATAGATATAAGATCTTATCACCTTGAGGAGAAAAACGAGGAGTTAAAACCAGATTCTTACCATCAGTCAAGTAGCTATGGTTGAATCCATCTTGATCCATAATAGCAAGGCGTCTAATTTTATTCTTGCCACCACCTGTTTCTGAAATATAAGCTACTCTGGTATCGAAATATCCTTTATCGCCAGTAACACGCTCATAAACAGTATCCGCTATTTTATGCGCAGCTCTGCGCCATAGTTTTTCTGGCATTTCAAGAATTTCACCGGCGATATCGCGTTCCGCGATAATATCCCATAACACAAAGCTTATTTCAATATTACCAGATTCCAACCGGCGCACTTTACCATTCACCAACACAGTAGCGTTGATTTGGCGCCATGCAGCAAATAATGGACGATGCTCTACCCCTGTTTTGTTTTCAATGAAAGCAGCGGGGGAGATAGGACGAAATAAACCTGAATTCTTTAAATCATTAGTAATAACATCTAGAATATTATTAGATAATCGGCTCACGTTTGATTCAGCAGCAAATCTATTTATAGCAATCGGAATAGGATCGGCATGACCTTGATTGATACTAATCGTTTGAATCGCGAAAGCTGGGCTTTGCGCACCAAACAATGTGATTAAAAATATAATAAATGATCTTATAATATTATTGTATTTTTTCAATTCGATCTATCCCACCCATATAACTTTGTAATGCTTGCGGTACAGTTATTGAACCATCAGCATTTTGGTAATTTTCTAATATTGCAATCATCGTGCGACCAACAGCAAGGCCAGAAGCGTTCAGAGTATGCACAAAGGTTGTCTCGCTTGCACCAAATTCTTTATAACGCGCTTTCATACGACGCGCCTGAAAATCTCCACAATTTGAACAACTTGAGATCTCACGATATCTATTTTGACCAGGAAGCCATACTTCGATATCATAAGTTTTTTTAGAATGAGCCCCCATATCACCGGTACAAAGGAGCATCACGCGATAAGGTATTTGTAATTTTTTTAAAACTTCTTCAGCAGCGCCAACCATATATTCATGCTCAGCATCAGACTCTTCTGGTGTTGTGATGCTCACTATTTCCACTTTACCAAATTGATGCATTCTAAACATTCCTTTGGTATCACGACCATGACTCCCAGCCTCAGAACGGAAACAAGGGCTATAAGCCGTCATCCTTAAAGGTAATTTTTCACGAGCTATAATAGTATCTGCAACCATATTGGTTAGTGATACTTCAGCCGTAGGAATAAGTCTATAATCAGTTGTAGTAACAAAAGATTCTTCGGCAAATTTTGGTAATTGCCCAACATTATACATTGCAAGAGGGCGAACTAAATATGGTGGCGATACTTCAGTAAACTCAAATTGTTTAGTATGAATATCTAGCATAAAGCTAATTAAAGCACGCTCCATTCTAGCTAAATCACCCGTCAAAGTAACAAAACGACTTCCAGAAATTTTTGCAGTTTGCTCAAAATCCATCATGCCAAGCTCTTCACCTAAAATATAGTGCTCTTTAGCTGCTAGATTTTCAACAACTTCACCATGAGTGCGAATTAATACATTGCCATTCTCATCTTCTCCAACCGGAACTTCTTCAGCTGGCAGGTTGGGCAAATGATCTAAAAGATCATCCAGATATTCCGTCATACTTGCTTTTTTCATTAACTCGGAGAGTTTTTCATTTATATGCTCAGCATCACGCTTTGCACTTTCAAATTCTGAGCCAGTCTTATCTTTAAGCATGCCCATTAATTTTGCTTTCTCTTTTCTAGAATGCTGCAATTGTTGCATTAGAGTGGTTATTTGCCTGCGCTCGCTATCTAAATTGATAATTTCTTCTGACATAGGTTTAGATCCACGTCTTGCGAGTAAACGATCAAACTCTTCAGCATTTTCCCTAATCCACTTAATATCCAGCATTTTTACCTCTGTTTTCTAGAAATTGACATGCAACTATAGAAATTTCATATAATAAAAGCATGGGTATTGCAAGAGCAATCTGACTTAGCGCATCTGGAGGAGTGATTATCCCCGCAATAATGAATATTATTACGATCGATAAGCGTCTTTTACGTGACAAGAGATCTGACGTTATAATACCCATCAAAGCTAAAATAGCGAAAATTATAGGCAATTGAAAAGCTAGGCCAAAAGCGATAATCAGATTAATAACTAAGTCTAAATACTCACTAATACGCGCCTCTAACATCAAAGGAGAAATAGCGTCTGTTAGTTCAAAACTCAGAAAGAACTGCCATGCCTTGGGTATAACAAAGTAAAAAACAAAACCCCCTCCCATTAAAAATAATAATGGCGAGAAGCAAAGAAGCAGTAATGCTATTTTTCTCTCAGGCGGATATAGGCCTGGAGAAATAAAACGATACATTTGAAAAGCTATCATTGGAAGAGTTAAGATAAATGCAGAAAACGCTGAGATTTTAATATAAGTAAAAAACGCCTCTGTAAGGCCAGTGTAGATTACTTTTCTCCCCAAAGGACTCACTAAATATAAATAAATAGAATCTTTAAAATAATAACTAAGAGCAAAACAAGTGAAGAAAAAAATAGTAGTTTTAAGCAACCTAGATTTTAATTCAACGAAATGCGCCTGCAAACTATATAATTTCATCACTTACCATGAGATCTAAAAAATAGATTATCACAAATATTCTCCGCAGAATAAGAAGAGGATTTACTTTCTTTTTCTGCTTTATTAAGCTCAGATAATATGTAAATAATTTTCTGCTTACTAGTTTTGCTCAATATCGCTTTAAAATCCTGCAGATATTTAAAAAATATTGGTGGTTTTAAGCTACTAATAGCAGTTTCGACCGAGGTTCCGCCCTCAATCATACTAGATACGATATAAAGATTGATATAATATCTAATTAACGCCCTGATTATCCATACTATAGAGATGTTTTCAGCCAATAATCTTGCACTTTCAGTAAAATATCTTTTAGCGTCACCTTTCGCGAACGATATACATAACATATCTGGTGAAGCGACTATACTCGCGCTAATAACTTTCTCTACATCATTTAAAGTGATGTTTGTTTTATCGTAAGTAAATAACAATAATTTTTCTAATTCATTCTCTATAATATATCTGTCACCAATTAAATGATGAGCTATATAAGCAATCGCATCTGATGATATGCTTCGCCCACCTGCCACAACTTTAGAGGCGACTATTTTACGAATATTATTCTCATCTTCATTATAACAGGCCAGAGCGGCAAATTGCTCTTCAGTCTCAAAGAATTTACGCAAAGATGAAGCAGGAGATAATTCATCAGCAATCAATATTGGTATATGACGAGGACCTGCAAGTAGAATGTTTTTTAAATTAACATCGATGGATGTCGGCATATTAGTGATTTTAATAATATTACTATCACCAAATAAACTGGCATTATTCAAAGTAATATCAAGCCCTCCCGTCAAAAGCTCTTGATAAGTTAAAGTCTCTATGTTTTTTTCTAAGGATTTTGCAATAGCATTGCAAGAAAAACTGATCATCCCTTTATCGGGGCCATATATCACTAAGCCTTTGATTTTTCCTTGTTTTAAGGCTGATAATAATTGTGGTAAGGCAAGAGAGGTAAATTTCATTTTTTATTTATCTTTGAAAAATAGATAATTAACTGAGTATGCATCATTTTAGCAGCAAGGCGCGCTAAATTTTCTTGAGAACGTTTTTCCTCGACAGAAGAAGCATAAGGAGAATAGATAGAATTATAATAACCATCTACATTATATTTGCCAGAGAAAATTGTTTGAGCGCTAATATTATCAATTAATTTATAATCAACAGTTTGTATAGATTTAGCTTCTGCCACATCAGAAGTTTTTGAGATTAAAAGCTGACTGCTGGTATAAGCTAAAGAACAATTCAGAGTATAGCGAGATGATTCATCATTTTTAATTAAATGAGATAAAGCATGATAGAACTCTGCTCCAGCTACTGAATCTATAGAAGCTATATGTATTGCCGGAACAAGACCTTGATCTATATGTGAATGCTTATAAACTGGAGTAAATCCACATGAAGTTAATATTAGAGCAAGAACATTAGTTACTATTGTTGCCAATATTTTCGAGTAGTGCCGAGACATTATTTGCATTATCAAATCCCTTATCATAACAAAATCTAAGTTCAGGTGAATATTTCAAAGCAACTTTGTTAGTCACAAATGCACGCAGGTCATATTTACAAACTTCAAAAGCATCTAATAATTCTGCTTTGCTGAGTTTTTTAATACCAAATGGTACAAGGTAACAAGTTGCCACCCGAAGGTCCGGAGAAATAGTTACATTTGTTACCGTAACATCATTATTGATAAGACGCAAATCTTTTACTTTACCTTTTTTTAAAGCTTCGATTAATGCAAGCTTTATTAAAGATGCCACTCTGAGCTGTCTTTGGCTACTATTCGTTGGTATCATAGATGTTGCTTTTCTTCAACAACTTCGAACACTTCAACCTTATCACCCACTCTTATATCCTCATAGCGCTCAAAGGCGATACCACATTCATAGTTTTCACTCACCTCTTTAACATCTTCCTTGAAGCGTTTTAGAGTTTTGAGTTTACCCTCGTGAATCACGATATCTTCACGTAGTAAGCGTACGCCAGCTCCACGTTTAATTGTTCCTTTAGTAACATAAGAACCCGCAACTTTACCAACTTTAGTAATATTAAATACCTGCCTAATATCCACAGATCCGATATAAACTTCTCTAATAATAGGCGAAAGCATGCCGCTCATGATCGATTTAATATCATCAATTAAGTTATAAATAATCGAATAATAACGTATATCCACCTTATCACGATCTGCCATTAAGCTAGCTGCGCTACTTGCTCTAACATTAAAACCAACGACAATAGCACCAGAAGCTTTTGCTAAAGTAATATCCGACTCGTTAATAGCACCGACAGCGCTATGTAGAACTTTTAATCTAACTTCGGCAGAACCAATTTTAGTAATGCTAGCAATAATAGCCTCAGCCGAACCTTGAACGTCAGCTTTTATAATCACTGGTAATTCCTTTATCGCCCCAGTACCAGCTGCTTTTAAGAATAAATCTTCTAAGCTAGAACGTTGAGCAACTGAAACCTTTTTACTTTTTGTAGTACGTTCACGATATTCAGCAATTTCTCTTGCTTGTTTATCACTACTAACAACATCTAGCCTATCACCGGCTGACGGAGATTTATCTAAACCAAATATTTCCACTGGTTCAGACGGCAGAGCTTGTTTGACTGTCTGCCCCTTATCATTAACCATTAATTTAATACGCCCAACAGACTCACCAACAACGACTATATCGCCAACATTTAAAGTTCCACGCTGAATCAAAATAGTGGCAATCGCGCCTCTAGCTTTATCAAGCTTAGATTCAATTACAACGCCGGAAGCAGATGCATTAGGATTAGCTTTTAATTCTAACATCTCCGCAAGCAACAATATTGTAGCCTCAAGCTTATCAAGATTAGTACGTCCTTTAGCGGAAACAGGAACGACCATAACATCGCCACCCAAATCCTCGGGAATAAGATTATATTGCAATAATTCTTGCTTCACACGCTCAACATTAGCGTCAGGCTTATCAATCTTATTGATCGCCACAATGATAGGAACATTTGCAGCTTTAGCATGATTAATAGCTTCAATAGTTTGAGCCTTAATACCATCATCAGCCGCTACAACAAGTACGACTATATCTGTTGCTTGCGCTCCACGTATTCTCATCTCAGTAAAGGCAGCATGGCCAGGTGTATCAATAAAGGTAATAGCTGCTCCATTTTCCAGGCATACTCTATAAGCGCCAATATGTTGAGTTATTCCACCAGCTTCACCAGATACAACATCAGTAGATTTAAGTGCATCTAATAATGACGTTTTACCATGATCCACATGCCCCATAACTGTAACTACTGGAGCTCTTGGCTTTAACATTTCTGGTGTATCCTCTTCATTTTGAAGAATATTTTCCACATCTGATTCTTGAACGCGTTTAAAACTATGACCAAAAGCACCTACTACTAATTCCGCAGTGTCAGCATCAATATCCTGATTAGCATTAGCAATAATACCAAGTTTCATTAGCTCTCTAATAACATCAGCAGTACGCTCTGTCATCCTAGATGCAAGCTCGCCCACAGTAATAGTTTCAGGAATAATAACTTCACGATAAACTTTCTCTTGTGGAGTTTGTTGCTGCATCTTACGCTTTTCTTTCTCACGAGCGCGTTTAATAGAGGCAAGGCTACGAGTCTTACTATGATCGCTTTCTTCTGCGCCAAGCATGTTAATAATGTCTGTTTTATGCAGCTTTCTTGGCTCTTCAATTTTAGTCTTTGTAACGACTAATTTATTATTCTCAAGAGCTTTTTTCTTTTCTGCTGTTTCTTCATCGTCAAAGATATCATTACTTTTTTTGACATGATGAGAAGGCTTTAATGCCACCGCTTCTTTTTCTTGTTTTACTGCTTCCGCGACTACTTTTATATCATCTACTATTACTTCTTTCTTAGGCGCGAAAGATAATGACCCAACTTTTTCTTGATCTTTATCCTCAACTATTTCTTCTGCCTTAATACGCTCTGCATTCTTAAAAATGCTTAATTTTTTACTTAATTCAGGACTCAAGTCAGAACCTGATATGCTTTTAGTAGCTGGCTCTTCTAACGGCTTTTTAGACAAAGACAGTGAGGAGATCTTGTTTTGTTTTACTTCTACAGTAACAGTATTGGTCCTAGACGTAATAAAGCTTTGTTTCAAAGAACTGCTATTGAGCGAACTATTACCTAAAGACAATTTAGAGCCACTAAGCGTCAATTTTTTAGGTTTATTTTCTTGATTATCTGTCATTTTACTTAATTCCTCATATAGATTTCGTACTTAGAACTTACATCTTCAAGCCAAGTAGCAAATCGGTCTTGTATTACAACATATACTAGATTTTCTTTACCACAAGCTTTTGAAAGATCCTCGCGTAAAAAAAAATCCAATATTGTTACATCCGTTCTTTTAAATTTTTCAGATTCACTAGCATCAATAGCCTGAATAATAATAGTTTTGGAGTTGCTGTTTGATTTCATCATAGAAACCATATATTCTTCTATTTGTCTTTTCCCCAATAGAATTCTACCAGCTTTTTTTGCCAAAGAAATAACAGACAACATTGTAGCTAAGTAATTACTTTCAATTCTGCTTGGCAGATCTTCATTAACTATTACGGACTCCAATATACGCTCTATTATTTTTTCTTTAATCGCTTTAATCAATATCACTTTAGAATTTACGATATATATAGCCCTACCTGGCAGTTTTTGCTTCATATCAAAATAGAGATGATTCTCAGGGCCAACCACAAACCGTAGCATATTACTGCCCTGATCTTCTACTCCACTATATATACATTCTTGCAATATTATTTTTCCTCTCCTTCGCGTGCTGATTTTATAAGTTCAGCAATAGCACTATTATTTAGGTTGGTATTTGGTACTAAAGCTTTAAATTCTTCAACGCTTAGCTCCCCTAAATCCTCGATAGTTTTAACACCATATTCAGCAAGTCTTAAGAGGCTATCTGGAGTCACATCAAGAATATCAATTAATTCTTGCTCTACACCAAGAGTCTCAAGCTTACTAATAATATCTATATTTTGATGATCAATATAGTTTTGAGCACGCTCTTTTAGAGCAACAGCTAAATCCTCATCAAAACCTTCAATAGATTGCAGCACTGATAGATTAATAGACACTATTTGTTCAACTGAAGTAAACCCTTCAACAGTTAATAACTGAGCTAGCACTTCTTCTACATCAAGAGCATTCATAAACAATTCAGTAGCTGAATTAAACTCATCTGTACGACGTTTTGATGCCTGATCTTCAGTCATAACATCAATATTCCAACCAACTAGCTTTGATGCCAAACGCACATTTTGTCCACGACGACCAATAGCTAGACTTAGCTGCTCAGTTGGCATAATGACCTCAACTCTTCTGCGGTCTTCATCAATAATAACTTTAGAAATTTCTGCTGGCGTAAGCGCGCTAATTACGAATTGTGGTATATCTTTATTCCAAGCAATAATATCGACTCTTTCTCCACTTAATTCTTCAGTAATATTCTTCACCCTTGTACCCCTCATACCAACGCATGAACCAACAGGATCGATACTCGAATCAGTTGCGAAGACGGCGATTTTTGCTTTAGAACCAGGATCACGAGCAACTGCTTTAATCTGGATATTACCTTCGTAAATTTCTGGCACTTCAAGCTCAAACAGCTTGACCAACATTTGATCATCAGTTCTGGATAATATGATTTGCGGCCCCTTTGTATCCTTAATCACATCCTGGACATAAGCCTTAATTCTATCGCCAACTTTAAAAGTCTCATTTTTAATTGATTGCTCACGCTTCATGATCGCCTCAGCGCGACCTAAATCTACTATTACACCACCAAACTCTACACGCTTTACAACGCCACTTAAAATTTCACCTTTACGATCTTTAAAGTCTTCATATTGCTTCTCGCGCTCGGCCTCTCTAACCTTTTGCACGATAACTTGCTTAGCAGTTTGCGCTGCAACTCTTCCCAAATCAATAGGAGGAAGTGGGTCATAAACAAAACCTCCAAGCTCAATATTTTCAACTCTTTCAAGAGCATCACCTAGAGTAATTTGCGTAAATGAATCTTCAACGCTTTCTACTACTTCCAAAGCCCTAGAAAGTTTTACTTCACCAGTTTTGCGACTAATTTCAGCTTTGATATTGTGCTCCATACCATACTTTCTACGACCAGCAGATTGAATTGCTTGCTCCATGGCTTCAATAACAGTATCGCGATTTATTCCTTTTTCACGAGCTACAGCTTCAGCAATTTGTAAAATTTCTGCATTTCCAACATGTAACATGATTATTCCTCTTACTTAATAATTTTTCTAAATAATTCTTCGGTTAAAACAAGCTTTGCTTCTTTAATATTTGCGAAATCTAATTTAATCACAGCTTTATCTTTCGGCACTTCTAATAAAATATCATCGCCCTCTACACCAAGTAGAGTACCTTGATATTTCTTACTATCATTCACAGCTTTTTGTAATTTGATTAGTATTACATAATCCTTATATTTCATAAAATCAGCAAGTTTAACTAAAGGACGCTCAACACCTGCTGACGATACTTCGAGATTGTAATTAGAAGTAATCATATCTTCAACATCTAGTATCGCAGAAATATGATGACTAGCGCTCCTACAATCCTTAACGCTAATATGTACACCATCCAAACGCTCAATCAATACTTCAAGTACTTTATTACGACTCACATCGCTGCCACCATCTAAAATACGAAGACGCACGATATCGAAACCTAGGTCCTTTAAAGTATCAATTAAAGCGTCATAAATTTGTTGCTCTAGCGCTGTTTGCATATGCCTATATATTTAATTTAGAGTAAAAAAAAAGGCGAGCAAAACTCACCATCCCTTTCCACATCATTTTAACTTAAACATTGTATACTATAGTTTGTAATATTATGCAAGAAGTAAAAGATGAAGCACTGAAGATAGTACAAACTATAATTAGACCATAAGCTTTATTTTGATAACCCAATCATTTACCCCGATATACGATTATCTGGATCTTGCTGAACGTGGTGGGGTTGGCAGATTATCAACCCCACCAGGAGGAGGAGGAGGAGGAGGAGGAGGAGGAGGAGGAGGAATGTTTTTAAGCTCTGATTGAATAACTTGCATCTCCTTCAACTTCAGCACCCTTGCTAACCTCCCTCTTGCCACTGATTGAATTTTTGTAGCTGCTTGATTTTTTTGTGCCTCTTCAAGCATCGATTGTATATCAGTATAACCTTCCTCAACTGCTACCATTAAAGGAGTTTTACCTTCACTATCCTTCGCATTAATATCTGCCCCTTTTTCCATTAGATATATGACAACTTCAGTATGACCTTGAAAAACAGCACGCATTAAAGCTGTGTTGCATCCATCATCCTTCGCATTAATATCTGCCCCTTTTTTTATTAAAGATACGACAACTTCAGTATGACCTTCCTCAGCCGCTAACATTAAAGCTGTCTTGCCTCCATTATCCTTCACATTAACATCTGCACCACTAGCTATTAAAGCATTGACAATATCAGTACGACCTGCAGCAGATGCATACATCAAAGGAGTAGCGCCTTCATCATCCTTCGCATTAACATCTGCGCCTTTTTTTATTAAAACTTTGACCATTTTAATGTAACCTTGCTGAGCTGCTAATACTAAAAACTCTCTGTCTTTATCATTCTTCGCTGGCCCCCTTTTAGCATTTAATCTCTCTATTAATGACCCTACAATTCTCTTTGCTTGAATCAATTTTTGACTCATTTCGTCTTCTCTTGTTACAGTTACAACACTTTGCAATCGAGTTGACAGCTTTTTTTGGTATAACCTTTTGGTTAACGCACTAATGATATTAAGTTTATTAACATCAGTCATATCATTAATAATTACTTTTGTTTCCTCTTTTGATAAAGGTAGTAATTTCTTATCTAGTGATGTCTCTATATATGTAACTATATTTTGTATACGCTTATCGTAAGCTTTTAAAGCATTGACAGTTTCAGCGCGACCTTTCTCAGCCGCTAAAAATGAAGCTGTCTTGCCTTTACCATCCTTTATATCAATATATGCACCACTAGCTATTAAAGCATTAACAATGTCAGTGTTACCTTCCTCAGCCGCTAACATTAAAGCCGTCTTGCCTTCACCATCCTTCTTATCAATATCTGCGCCAAGAGTAAGCAAAGCTTTAACAATTTCATTGTGACCATACTCAGCCGCTAACATTAAAGCCGTCTTGCCTTCATCATCCTTCTCATTAACATCTGCTCCTTTTTCCATTAGATATATGACAATTTCATTGCGACCATACTCAGCCGCTAACATTAAAGCCGTCTTGTCTTCATCATCCCTCTCATTAACATCTGCACCCTCTGTTATTAATCTCTCTATATATTTAATCTCACTTTTGTTTACCACCGCTTGATGTAAGTATGTTGTATCTGACCTGATCTCAGGATGATATTTTCTATATTTATTTGCTTCTTTCGTTAAATTATCATCAGGGATAAGATTAGAATCTTTTAACACTTTCTCTAAATCAATAACCTGCATACCTTTATCAGCCTTTAGTGGTGCATATTTTTGATACTGATATATAACAGCTTCTATTTGTTTATTGAAATCTTCATCATTAGTAAAATTTGTTATACCTAGATTAACGTCAATTATTTGATATTTAAAATCCTGACCAGGAATCTCTGTTTTTATAATCTGAATAATGTGGGGATCGCTAATTGACCCATTTTCTTCGAATGTATTGAAGGCAAACCCAAGGATTTTAGAATTTTCTAACTCCGATGGCAAGGAAGCCAATAAATTACCACTTTCCAGGTGACTTTCAGTAATATTATGGAAAGTTAAATTACCTTGAAGAGTCTGATATAACTGAACTCTATAAATAAAATTTTGTGCTTTTTCTGGACTTTCAAGCTTCTTTTGTATTTTCTTTGCCAAATCAACTGTTGCGCCTTTTTTTTCGTACTTTAAAACCTCCAAAGCCATGGCCATTCCAAGTCCAAAACAAACACCATCATTATCCAGGTAGTCTTTATGCTGATATATTAATAAGGATTGAGATAAAGGTTTATCAACAACTAAATCAATTAATCTACCAGATGTATTATCCATTTTATGAACTTGCGAGCTTGATGTATTAAAAACAGTGCCTGACATCCAAGTGGACTCAAAACCCATATCACCAACTTCTCCACCACTAATAATAGCTTCAGTTAAATCAGAGTTCGTGAAATTTATTTTTTGTGGCGCTTCGGAAGTTAAATTCCGGCCAAACGATATCTTAGATTTCCTTAAGGCCACCCATGAAAAGTCAATAATATTTGCCCTTACCTCGGTAAGATCAATCTCCAATTCAGATAAATCATTTGTAAAACCATTCTTAGCTAGCAGATCTTTAATTCCGAATCTACCATTATCATCTAAAGATTCTGACTTAATATTTGCTAACAGGTCGCTTAATGCTTCTTGGGTAATTTGTTGTAATACTGCATGTTCAGTGATATCACCAGCATAAGCAGAACCAACGTTTTTACTCATAACAATATTTTATATATTATATCCACTATATTCAGTGTATCAAAAAAGGAAAAAATCACATAACACTTGATTTCTCAATGATATTTTTTACCAAAAATTGAAGGATTTTTATCACTACTTAAATTAGCTAGATTTTACCCTATAGCCTCTCTACTTAGCTTTCTCTACTGCGGCTTTAAGATCATCAAAAGATAAAAGCACTGGGAGCACTATTCCACGGGGGGCACCAGGTCCATAGACAATATTAAATGGTATGCCATATTTATTATTACCAGCCAAATATTTTTCTATTTGCTCATTAGGAACAGTCATATCCCCACGCATTGCTACGATAGAAGCATCTGTTAGTAGCCCCACAGCGGACCTGCGATCCCAAACTAATAATTTATTATATTTACAGGTAATGCACCAATCAGCTGTAATATCAACAATCACCACTTTATTTTCCGATACATATTGATTTATCATTTCGGGCGATAATTCCTGCCACAGGCTTTGCAGATACTTAGCATGAGCATTATCTTCACGCCTAGCCATTTGCGGTAAATATAAGCTACCCATTACAAGAGCTATCAGAGCTATTATTTTCCAAAATGAGGATTTAAAAAAGCCATCACTTTCTTCGACTATATATTTTATTAACATCAGTATCAAAACCAAACCAAATGTTGCACGCATGCCAAGCTGAGGCTCTAGGACACTAAGTAGCCACACTAGACTAGCAATCAACGCAATAGCTAATATTTGCTTCAATCTCTCCATCCATGGCCCAGACTTTGGAAGCATCAATATTAATCGCGGTGATATAATCAATAAGAAATAAGGCAAACTAAATCCTATAGCCACGAAGGTAAAGATTATAAAATTTGTGATATCACCACCAAAGGAAGCAAAAGCCATTGCCGTACCAAGGAAAGGAGCTGTACAAGGAACTGATAACAATGTTGCAATAACCCCTCCCATAAAATCTTCAAAATATAATATTGAAAATTTCAAAGAAGCGATATTTTGCACAAAAGATGGTAAAGTCAAACTCACTCTTCCAAGCGCGATACTAATAAATATTACAATTAACACCGCTAAGAAAATGATAAATTCCACTTGCTGAAACCCCATCCCTATACCCAAACTATGCCCCAAATTTTTCATAACGATAGTGACGATAGATAGAGCCCAAAAACTACAGAGAATGCCACAAATAGTAGCGATAAAAGATTTACGATAATTTGTAGTTAGCTTTGTTGCCGCCATTAATTTAAGAGCAAGAACAGGTAATACGCAAGGCATGAAGTTTAGAACAAAACCTCCAACTAACGCCATCAATAAAATCAAATATAATGGCTTTGATGAAACATTGCTTGAGTATGATAATAATGGTAATTTTATCTCAAGAC
>CAYTBU010000006.1:14880-28431 GCA_964436105.1 uncultured Rickettsiaceae bacterium
ATCCTTACCAGCTAAATCTTGATATTCGCTTTCTGCTATTTGCATCACCACTACATAATCATCATCTTCTGGCATAACCATACTCATTGATGAAAACACTTTATCCTGGGTTGTAATAATAAACTCAGGATCCTGTGTAACCGCAGATAACAATTTAACCTTTAGATACAACATACCGGAATCATAGTAAGATCTCACTATGTTCATTTTATTATGATAAGGAATTTTCCCACTAAGCATTAAATTGCGTTCTATAGTTTGCTTAACTGGAGCACATTGATCGCCGCATATTATATAACTTAAATCTACCCTAAGCCCCACATCCCGCTTAAGGTCACTAGGAGATAAAACTAAAGGTATAATGACATCATTTTCATAAATGTAATTAGTGATTTTTTCATCATAAAGATCTTTTTTGGGATAAGGCCACCAAACTCTATACGAGGATAGATTCCGAGACCCACTTAAATCTATCCTAGTAGCATCACCACTATCACCGGGGTTTAGCCAAAATATTTTATGACCCTCTTTTAGCTTAATCTCAAGCAAATATTCTCCATTATCAGTAGCATTTAATACAAATCTCTCGTCATAACCGAAAGAGACCGAGCTAAACAAAACCATGAATAGAAAAAAAATAAAAGAAAATTGCTTAAAGAATCTTGAAGTAGCCATTTTTTGCATTATATGTTAATTATGAAGTCAATATTTTAGATGTTGTAATAAATATGAACAGTATAAATAATTATAGCCTGGATAATTTAACAGGCAAATTCTTGATAGCAAGTCCACATTGTTTTTTTAGCGATATATTTAACAAGTCTCTTATTTACATCACCTCTCATAACGCTGAAGAAGGAGCGGTTGGCCTTATTATTAATAGATTAGTTAATAAAGTACCCTTTCACTCAGTAATGACAATGTTAAAAAATGAAAGCATAAACCTTGACTCTTCATCCTTGTCTGTTTTTATGGGTGGACCCGTTGAACCAGAAAGGGGATTTATTCTACACACAGCGGAATATAATAAGAATTTATTATTACACTGCCCCAACAATCTTGCTGTCAGCTCTAATCTTGAAATCTTAAAAGCTATTTCTGACGGATCAGGTCCCGAAAAAAGTTTATTCGTTCTTGGATATACCGGGTGGGAAAAGGGGCAACTAGATCAAGAAATGTTTAATAATATGTGGATTGTGGCTGATTACGATTCGGACATAATGTTTTTAGCAGATCACGAAAAGAAATGGCAATCCGCTCTAAAAAATATCGGGGTTGACAATAGCCTTTTTGCTGCTGGAGCTGGTCATTGTTGAAGCAACAAAACATCTATTTTATTTTTAACTCTTTTGATATGCGCCGATCCTGCTGGAAAATTTCTTTCCGTTATATCTAATGCCTGTACAAAATATTGATAAGCTCGTTCTTTATCTTGCTTACTCATATATATATCCCCAAGTAACTCAAGAGACTTATAGCAAGACGGATGATGATTAAATATGTTCATTGATTCAATGACAACCTTCTCCGCCTTCTCGAAATCACCTTTTGCAAAATAGATATAACCTAAAAATTGTAATATATTAGCGATTTTTGGATGATTATCACCAAAATGTTTTTTATGCACAAACAAACTTTCTTCCAATAAGGACTGCCCTTTCTCAAGCTCACCTAATCTTGCACAAGCCCTAGCAAGATGGAATTTAGCAAAGGCGGCTTCTGCATGATCCTTCCCATAATGATTTTCATAAGCAATTAGACTAGAGCTTAATATTTCCTTGGCTTTTTCATGATCGCCAGATTCAGTATAAATAATACCTAAAAACATCTGAGAAGTATCGCATTGAATGTTATTACAATCACCATAATGTCTCTCGTAATTTTCATGACTTTCTCTCATCATTGTCAGCGCTTTATCATGCAATCCTGTTTCATTATACAACATCCCCAAATATTCTAAATTTCTTGCCAAACCAGAATAATTTTCAGGATGCTTGCGATATATTACCAGAGCTTGTTCGCAAAGCTCCGTAGCCTTTTTATATTCACCAAGTAACCTATGAACATTACCTAAATATATCAAAGTTTTTGCATAACCCACGTCATAATCATTGTGTTCTTGATATATTTTAAGGCTTTTTTCTATCAAATGCTTTGCTTTATTATATTCACCCATAGGTCTATATACATTCCCTAATAATGCAAATATTTGTGCTAAATCTTGGTATTTTTCTGGATATGCTTGATATATCACAATACTACGCATCATTAATTGTTCTGCTATGCGATAATTTCCCTTTCTTCTTTCAACCAACCCCAAATAAGTTAACGCATCTGCATATGGTATTTGATCTTGATAATGCTCAAGATCAACAATAGATCTCTCTAAAATCTTCTTTGCTTCTATATTGTAACCCAAATGATAGTAGATAATACCCAAATCTACTTCTGTAAGAGATTGGATTTCTTTAGTAATAATTTTTTTATGTAATAATAACTTTTCACAATGGGTAACTAATAATGCCGTTTTAATTGAGTCTTCTGAATCAATTAACTCTTCCACATAAAGCCTTAGGATCGTCGCAATTTCTTTTAAGGTTTTTTTATTAACCTCTAAAGATAATTTCTTATTCAAATAATCCAATGCGATAGATTGAGTACTTTGATGCCACGACAACAGGGAAAGATTAGAAGAATTATCACGAGATGTAAGGAGAGAGTATTTTTTTAGGTTATATATAAAACTATCGACAATGATATGATTCTTATATTTATATAATAATTCTCTCGGGATATTATGAGAATCAATTAAACTTATAAAAAGTAATAATTTAGGAAAATCTTGGTGCGTTTCCATAACTCTTTGTAAAGATACAGTAATTATATTATATCTTGTTTTTTCATACTCTCCAATTTCTTTAAGCAGAGAAGATTGTATTTCCTCAAATTCAATACTGTGATTTGCTAAATATTCCAGATATTCACTATATGAGATATTGGTTGATTTAAGATAATGGGCAGCTACTGATATATCCAAGGGGAATGGAGGGATAGACCCAAGAAATGCCTGCATTTTATCTATATCTAAATTTTTAGTTTTTAATATCTTCTGAAACAAAGCAAGCTTTTGATCATTTGTCAATTCACCAAGTTCAACAGTGTGATGAACATATTGATTATCTTTTATATGACCATCTCTTGTTGTAATGATCACTCTACCATCACCCCACACATAACTATCTTTAGGTATATATTTTCCTAGCTCAGTAATATTTTCAACATTATCAAAAATCAACAGCCAATCAGACCTTTTATTAAGTCCTTTCTTAACCAAAGCTAGTATTTTTTCTGCCCTTTCCTTTGAATCTGATATTCTTTTTACAGCATTTAATTGTTTGTGATCTTCTTCACTCTCAGACAAAGCCTCTGCTAATTGTTCAAAAGATTCTTTCAAATTATCAAACGTACTGGCATTTATGCCCCAAATAACATTAGCCTTTTGTTTAATAGCATACTGATGTGCAAGCGTTGTTTTACCAGCCCCTCCAGGACCAGTAATAGCTAGAATCTGTATATTTGCTGAGCGTTTAAATTTTTTGTGAATTTCTTGAATTAGATTATTCCTATGTAGCAAATAACATTCTACTGGCAAGTTCAAATCAGATTGAATAGTTGAAGATATATTCCCTTTTTGTAATTTATTATAAGTAACAAAGCTCATAGCAAAAACAATGATACAAAAAACAGTAACAATAGTTGATATAACGGATTTTTTGCTCAGCAGCTTACTTCCCTCTAATTCAAGACTATCTGACCGCTGATCTTTTATAGTTTGATGACCAGAGTATCTTGATAAAATATCATTATATCTATGACAATAGGTTTGAATCATCTGGCCCAAATCTTGCGATATAGAGGGAAAAAGATATTTTAATATAGCACAGACAATTTCATAATTATCTAACATTTGCTGTAAACATATATGATGAGCTAAAGCCTTAGCATTTTCCAGCTCATCCATAGAAAGGATAATATGATTATTAGAAAAAGTAATATTATTCTTGTAATCACTTGCTAGAGGAAGAATATGAATTGTATAATTATTAAGTCGATTAATGTGCCCTAGATTACTTTTTTCGACGATTTCTAACTTAATGCCTAATCCTATTAATATTTTATAAAGCGCCTTGGCTAATATTGTGGACTTCACGCAATTATCATTTTGATACGCGACAAGCTTAATAGTCACCGAGAGGTACTGAGTATTAGACAATAATGACAAAATCTTATCACGTAACGAGAGTGTAAATTCTTGCTCCATCAGTAACATTAAATAATATTGATGTATCATTTTATGTTTATCTGATCTTTCAATAAAAGTGATTATGCTTCCTCTTGAGTTACCATCAATTTTACGACGAATATTTACAATATGAGTATTAACTGTCTGCAATTCTATCGATCTGTTAGGGGTTGATAGAAAGTTAGCTATTGATTGTGGACTTTTTCCGCTAATAACGCAGGCCATAATATCAATTTCACGAGGAGTAAACTTAACACCACTAATAATTTGTAATTTCGCTTCATACAAATACTCTAAAGACGTGATATCAAATGGCATTTTTTAAATCATATTTTTTAAATCATATTCAATGTATAATCCAATAAGTTACTACTGTCAATTTTTTGCGTAACCTTGGGTTATACAAAGCTCAAAAAGCAAACTATTAACTTTTGATTTACATAAGTGATAAAAATACTCTACATAATTCTATAGTAGATAGTCATTTAGTATTATTTTGGGGATAGTTTATATAATGTTTCTTTTGCATAATGAGGATACAACTTGTTATTGCACTTGGAGGTGTTATGTTTCAATTTAAAAATACAAAGGAAGATCATTACCCTATTAATCGCGTTAGTGGCGAGATGCTTAAAAAGCGCCGCGTCTTATTGGGACTTAGTCAAAACACTCTAGCTAAAATAATTGGAGTACATAATTCTGATATTAAAAGATATGAAAACGAAACGACAATAGATAATCAATCATATAACGCACCGCTATTACATTCGATTATGAGCTTTTTTGTTATTTAGTTGTTTAGGATATAACCTACAGGAGCCTACCGTCGCCCGAATAGCTTTTCGATGTCTTTTAATTGAAGTTCAATATAAGTAGGGCGACCATGATTACACTGTCCAGAAAACGGCGTCTCTTCCATTTGCCTTAATAATGAATTCATTTCATTAATATTAAGCACCCTACCAGCCCTAATCGAGTGATGACACGCATAAGTCTCAGTTATATGTTCGATTATTTCAATCAAGCTAATATTCTCACCCATATCCAATAAATTATCGGCTAAATCTTTGATCAGCTCACTGATATTTACATCTTTTATTAAACTGGGAACTTCAGTAACAATAATTGACTGATCGCCAAAATGTTGGAACACCAAACCTAGTTTTGCGAGTTGTTCTTGTCTTCCTCTCATTACATCTGCACGCTGTTGATCGGGTAATTCAATAATTTCGGGAATTAATAATCTTTGCGTGATTAAGCCATCATGCTCTAATTGTTTTTTTAATTTTTCATAAGTCAACCGCTCATGCGCGGCGTGTTGGTCTGTGATAATAATTGAATTTTTTGTTTGTGAGATGATATAAGTCTTATGTAGCTGCGCAGATGCGGCGCCAAGTGGATATTCATCATTATCTTTATATATTGTAGATTGAGATTGATCCTCAGATTTCATCAATGGCATTAAAGGGGCATTATATCTCGTAGATGGATAAATCGCCTGTTGCTGAGGCTTTTGAGAATAACTTTCCCCCGCTGGCCTAAAATTTCTAGCTTCAATATCTCTAGCATATGACTCATTACCAGATGGCATGAAATATTCAATCGCATTTTGAGCATTGGTCGTACTAACTCTATGTCCCGTAATATTAATAGCATCTTTTATTGCGCTAATCATTAACCCTCTAACCATATTAGCATCATGAAACCTAACCTCAGATTTTGCTGGATGTACATTGACATCTATTAAATGAGGATCAATTTCTACAAACAATACGAGAACTGGGTGACGATCACGAGCTAAAAAATCTTGATAAGCTACCTTCACCGCTGTTGCAAGCACCTTATCTTTTACCGGGCGATTATTAATGAACAAAAACTGATCGAGCGCAGCCGCCCTATTATAAGTTGGCAAACTCACTAGGCCCTTTACTTTGATTTCAGGATGACTCAAATCTGCGATTGTAGAATTATCTAAGAAATCTTGCCCCAAAATCTCAGTGATTCTTTGCTGAGATTCACTAGCTTTAAGTTTTAAAATATTTTTGCCATCATGCAAGAGAGAAAAAGAAATATGTGGATGAGCCATTGCAATCTTTTTAACTACATCAAGACATGTAGCAAATTCCACGCGATCACTACGTAAAAACTTTAATCTTGCAGGAGTAGCAAAAAATAAATCAGATACTTCAATTTTAGTACCAATATTATGGTTTGATTGAGCGCTTGAATTAACCACGCCACCTTCTATATATATTTGCCAAGCGCTTTTAGAATTTTGATCATACGTCGAGATAGTCATTCTACTAATAGAACCAATCGATGGTAAAGCCTCGCCACGAAACCCAAAGCTTTGTATATCCATAATATCTTTTTCATCTAGCTTAGAGGTAGTATGACGTTGCACAGCAAGCTCTAAATCATCCTTACTCATGCCATGACCATTATCGGAGATAACGATTAGGTTTTTACCGGCTCTTTCTACAAAAATATCAATTTTGGTGGCACCAGCATCAATAGAATTCTCTACCAATTCTTTGATTACCGAAGAAGGACGCTCTATCACCTCACCCGCGGCAATACGACTAATAGTTATATCAGATAATTGGCGTATTTTAGTATTTGTTTGCAGCATAATCTTTACATAAAGTTCTTGCCCCAAATGTTATCACTATTACAGCAAAAAGCAAATAAATGAATGGCAACCATGTGATATGGGTTTTATGATATAAAAAAGTTGCGATGAAAGCAGTAGGTGCAGATATACATATTGAGCCAATAGAATGCCCCAAACTAAACACACGATAACGAATCACCACTGGAAGACTTTGTTTTAAAAAAGCAAGCGTTGGCATAGTAAGAAAAGGCAAACAAGCCATAGTAATAAAATACAGCCAGATACTAGATTCTCCTTGTGCAATTTTAATCATCATCATTAATGTTAAAAGAATAACTATTACAGCGGCTATTAAAGCTACTTTAAGACGATCAAAATAATCCGCACATACCCCTCCTATAATTGCAAACACCATATAAATAGCTATAGCAATCGAAGTATACAACTTCATTGTAGAAGCCTCTATAATTTTTAAAGTATCAAAATGATATGTGCCAAAAAAGATTACATAAAACTGGTTCGTGCTACCTATAGCTCCAGCGACTAAAAGGATCACAAAGAAAAGCTTCAAATTATTTTTAACAATCATCAAAATAGGTTGATCTTTAAATTCATCATAATTGACTTCTAATTTTGTAAAACGACTATCATCTACAGCATAAAATTTACGGATCACTATAACTATCAAGCCCATAATGCTGCCGAGTAAAAAAGCAAAACGCCATGCATAGGTTGGCATAATATTTAAAGTAAAGAACCAAGCTGAACTCGAAGCAATAAAAATTCCCACACATGTTGCCGCTGTTGCCAGGCCATTACCTAAACATTGCCTCTCTTTCCCTATTTGTTCATAGATAAATATCCTCACACCATCTGTGCCCGGGGCTATGCAAGACATAACACACATTCTAGCAAGTAATAAAATTAATGCTGATATGATGCCTATATGTTGATATCCTGGAATGAGGCTAATAATTAACGATCCAATTGAAGTGCCAATTAAACTTAATGTAAGAGCGCTTGACCGGCCATATAAATCTCCAATACGGCCAAGCACTATAGAACCTATAGGTTTAGCCATAACAGCGATAAACATTATGAAATAAGTATTCAACAACTGGACTGTGGGATCACTAGCAGGAATAAAATACCGGGAAATAATAGAAGCTAAAAAACCAAATAAATAATGATCATAATATTGAACCATTATGCCAAATAATGCAATGAAGAAAGCTTTTTTACCCATAGTACAGCGCGTTTACTTAAATGTGAAAAATGAAAAACAATATAAGCTTTGTATAATTTTGAAGCAAGACAAATGATCGTAAAGAAATACATTAAATAATACTTGACTGTTATACTAAAGAAAAATAGAGTAATTTGAACCAAGGGTAGTAACTATGGGTGCGATTGTTTAACCCATGTAGTTAGAAATATGATAAACGGTTAAATTTTATGTCTAATAGTTTATGTATAGGCGCGATTATCACCTCTGTGCTTATGTGCGCTTATTGTGCCGCTTCTATATACAAGTATAAATCCAAACTTAATACACATACCGCTAAATTAGTGCAATTATATTTGGATAAGCAATTCATTACTAGAATTCTTAGAATGCTTGCTTATTCAAAAGATGATAACCAATCTTTCTTTGAGATTACTTCTAATATAAAGGAATATTTCCAACTTGATGATATCCTATTTCATAACCTATCAACGAAGCCTCAGATAGATGTCTCACCAGGAGTATTTAAGCGTAATATTATTACGCAATATGTCAATGACCATCAAAAAGAGATTATAAAGTCACTAGAATTTAAAAAAATGATCATTGAAAAAATTAATATCAGCGAACTGGAAGCAACGCTTTATATAATCGCTTTAGATGATGATCAGCCAAATATGATAATCTTATTTGTACAATATGATAATAATAAACTTGATGCTAGCGATTTAGAAACTTTAAGCAACGCTATTAAAGTTGTATTATCGGTTATGAATAAAAAGAGAAACTCTGTATAACGCACACGCCAAAATTAGCTTATTTTTGCTAATCTTTTTATATGCCTTCCACCTTCGAAGCTAGTATTTAAAAATTTATCAATTAAAGTAATATTAGTATCGTTGTCCACTATACCGCAACCTAAGACTATAACATTAGCATCATTATGCAACCGGGCTAGCTCCGCCATTTCAATTTTGGTACAAAGAGCCGCTCTTACCCCAGAATGACGATTAGCCGCTATAGACATTCCTATACCAGTTCTACAGATTAAAATACCAAACTGACTGGATTGTTCTATAATATTTTCGCATAAGAGATTGGCATAATCCGGATAATCCACTGACGCGTCATCATATGGACCCAAATCAATCACTTTATGACCCATTTTACTTAAATGCGCTATAATTTCTTGCTTTATTAGAAGTCCAGAATGGTCAGATGCGATAGAAATATTATATATCTTCATAAATATTATGTATAATTAAAAGCTATTACTCATTATACCTTGCCTATTAGTTTTTTTGCAATAAAATTAAGACGATGAGGATGAAACATATAATGCAAAAAACTGTTTGTGCTATTTTTCTTATTTTCCTGCCCGTAATGAATATCGCGTTATCGGCAAACCATATTGCTATGGATTATCCTAAAATCCTCTATCACAACTCAACAACGACTCAATTTTATAGCGCTACTAGGCCAAAGGTAGAGAAAAACAACAAGGATAAAACCACACTTGAAGAAGACATGAAGTCACTAGATAAAGCACATAACAGCCCCCCGGCAATCAACGCAGAAGATAGGGTGATTGAATTTATTGTAACTGACATTGGACGTTAATAGCGTATATTACGCATGACACAATACAAAAAAACATTGTTTGTATTTTACAAATCGAGGTGGCTATTTTGTGATATTTTATTATAATCTATAAAAAAACCTCAAGCGGGATTATTATGCAAAGATTAGCTATATTATTTTTATCCTATATTTTAAGTGGTTGCATGCCACAAGCACCAGCGCCAATTGAGTTTAAATCACTTGGATCGTCAGGCGCTAAACATTCAGAAGCTCCTGATAGCTACACATCTTCTTCAAGCGGCATTAAAAAGCGTCAAATCGTTATAGAATCCGAAAACCCAAAAGAGGAAAAAGTTCAAGACAAACCCTTTGAAACAACTAGAGAAGTTAAAGAAGAACCCAAGAAAGAAGAGGTTATAGATACTAAAGCTTTAGAAGAGGAAATATCTGACCAAGACACAACGCTTGAGTCAGAAGATAAACCTTTAAAAAAAGAAAAAGAAGTGGGTGATATTATTGCCCCTAATGAAGTTACTTCAAAAGCAACCTCTCATTTTGCTATGCCAACACAAGGCACAGTGATAAGTAAATTTGGTGAGCATTATATGGGCAAGAAAAATAATGGCATCAACATCACAGCTAGCGCTGGTAGCGATGTTAAAGCCGTAGCTGAAGGTGTGGTTATTTTCTCTGGTGAGGATCCTAAATTCGGCAATTTAATCATCATTAAACATGATAGTGGCGACCTCTTCTCAGCCTATGCTCACATGAGTGATCTAAAATTACATTTACAAGATAAAGTCACAAAATCGCAAGTCATTGGTCACGTTGGCCAAACTGGCGATGCTTCCAAACCGCAATTACATTTTGCTATCAGAAAAGGTAAAACACCCGTAGACCCAATGCAATATTTACAATAGTGAAATTATGGAGCATAAGCTTATATTGCAAGAGTTTGAACGATATAAGCTTGAGTATCTAGCATTTGGGCATCAAACTGATTACAAGACCCAGGCTGCTGCAAATAGTGTTTTTAATGATTTATGTTCCATCATACATTTTAGCTCTCTAAAAACCGAAGCCAAACAAATCTTTTTACTTACTCCTTCAGTGTTTAATTCACCTAATATTTTATCTATTGGTCATCCGCATGATATTATCACTAATCTTAGGAACTTTGGGGAAGTTTATTTAATCGAGTGGCAGGAAGCAAAGAATCCTAAAGTGAATTTAAATGACTACGCCATAGCAGTAGCTGACGTTCTAGAATTCATATCACTTAAACATGAACAAGAAATTGATTTGATTGGACATTGTCTTGGCGCTAACCTCGCTATCGCCGCTTCTATTTTAAAACAAAATCTAGTAAGCTCCATAATTCTTATGAGTGTTCCATGGGATTTTTCTTATCTAAAAAGGGCTAAAGAGATATATAGCAAACTAAATTTTGGTCACACTATAGATGCCCTAGATCAAGTACCCGCATTATATTTCCAGCTATTATTTTTCTTAATGCAGCCCGAAAGCTTCAAACAAAAAATTGATTATTATCATGATCAAAAAGACAAGCTAGATAAAGAAGTTTTTTTTGCAATAGAACATTGGCAATTTAGTGGTCATGATTTACCCAGAGCCTTATATAACCAATTAATGGAAAATTTAATTGCTTTGAATTCTATGCTTAAGAAACAATGGGTAGTGAAAGAGCAAATCATTGATCCTTCACTTATTACAAAACCAGTGATGATGATTATTGGTACAAAAGATAGAATTGTGCCAACTCATTCATCGCGACCTTTATGTGACATAATACCGAATACTACCTTATTTGAATATAATACAGGACATATAGGATATTTAGTGGGATCACAAAGAGAGCATTTTATGTTAGACTTGCACAAATGGATTAATAAAATAGGTACACATGAGAGAAGTTTATATTACGCATGCTAAACGCACTGCTATTGGTAGTTTTATGGGTGGATTATCCACCGTCCCTGCTATCAAGCTCGGAGAGCATATATTACGCAGTTTAATCATAGAGAGCGGCCTTGACCCTAGCGTGATTTCAGAAGTAATCATGGGGCACGTACTTACCGGCGCTTTGGGTCAAAACCCTGCGCGGCAAGCAGCCATTAATGCCGGCATTCCCAAAGAAATACCCGCAACCACAATAAATAAAGTGTGCGGCTCGGGCCTAAAAGCAATTGCCCTAGCTGCGCAGGCCATCATGGCAGGTGATAGCGAGATCGTACTAGCAGGTGGGCAAGAGAATATGTCCCTTAGCGGACATGCTTCATATATTAGAGGTGGCGTTCGTATGGGAAGCAGCAATATGACCGACATGATGCTTTATGACGGACTTACCGACGCTTTCTCTAACATCGCAATGGGCATCACGGCTGAAAATGTGGCTAATAAATTTACCATCACCCGCACTCAGCAAGACGAATTATCTTATAATTCTCATCGTAAAGCCGCGGCAGCACAAAGCGCTGGCAAATTTAAAAATGAAATCTTACCCATTGAAGTAAAAGGAAGAAAAGGCACAGTCATTATCGATAAGGATGAGTTTATCAAACCAGATACTAGTATCGAGATCCTCTCTAATTTAAAGCCCGCGTTTGATCCTAATGGCAGCGTAACTGCCGGCAATGCTTCTGGGATCAATGATGGCGCTGCAGCTGTGCTTGTAGCCTCCGCTGAAGCCGTAAAGAAATACAACCTCACGCCAATCGCGCGTATAGCATCTTACGCTAGTGTTGGCGTCGATCCAGCCATCATGGGCACCGGCCCAGTTCCAGCAAGCAAAAAGGCTTTACTTAAAGCGGGGTGGAATATTGCCGATCTTGATTTAATTGAGGCCAATGAAGCCTTTGCAGCGCAAGCCTGCTATGTGAATCAAGCAATGGGGTGGGACATAAGTAAAGTTAATGTCAATGGTGGAGCCATTGCCCTTGGCCACCCTATTGGTGCGAGTGGCGCTAGAATCATGGTCACCCTGCTGCATGAGATGCAAAGATCCAAGGCCAAGAAAGCCCTTGCCACCTTATGCATCGGTGGCGGCATGGGCATCTCTATGTGCATTGAAGGAGTTTAAATTTCTATTGTATTTTCATCGAGCTTTTGTTATAAAGCTACAAATTTTTTTATTCCCGCGGAGGCTGGAATCCATATAAACATAAAACTCCAAAGGCTTATTAGCGATGTTGATACCCGCCTTCGCGGGTATGACATAGCCCCCCGTTTTTTTACCATACTAATTCAACTTAATTTACTTTATAAACCATAAGAGGATATGATGATAACACGTGAACAATTAGAACAATATATTACTAAAATTGAGAGACTAGAAGTCGATAAAGCTGCGGTTCTTGAAGATATTAAAGAAGTGATGGCAGCAGCAAAAAGCGACGGCTTCGATACTAAGACAATGAAGCAAATCATCAAAATGCGCCGATTAGATAAAGATGATTTAGCAGAGCAAGAAGCAATGCTAGACCTTTATCGCAGCGTACTAGGGATTTAGGATAGGCATTGTCATAGGTGCTAGATGTCATTCCCGCGTAGGCGGGAATCCATATAAACTATACGCCTTAAGATGGATGCCCGCCTACGCGGGAATGACACATAACGTAAGCTTTATTACCTCTACTGCTCCAACTCATTAATCAAAAACCATAATTTATTTCTGAGCTCATCTTTAATTCTAAAAGAAGCAGGAGTCTCTTGCTTCTTTTCATCAGCTAAATGGCTTGCAAAGATAATCCTTCTACCATTTTTTTCAATCCAACCAACAAACCACCCATGCTGCAATCCAGTTTTTAT
>CAYTBU010000006.1:28441-29546 GCA_964436105.1 uncultured Rickettsiaceae bacterium
AGCCAGTTTGTGAATTTCTACCATTACCTGTTTTACCGTAAAGCCTCCATCCACCAGGCAACTCTTCCCTAAAGAGAATCTTTTTAGTCATCTCTATAGCTTTTTTACTAACCGGAAACTTGCTATCAAGTAATTTTTGTAAGAACATTACTTGCTCTTCTGGCGAAATTTCAAGCGAGCTAGAAAGCCAGGATTCAGTTAAGCCATTGTTCTTACCTTTATCTCCAGTGACATCCATATTGCCATAGTTAAATTCTTTAACATAACTTTTGAATCTCTCCATCCCAAGTTTGTTTGTAAGCACCTGTGAATGCCAAACGCAACTATCCCTCATCCACTCACGCGGATTATGCGAACCTTTGCATACATTTATAAAAAGATCATATCCCTCTTTAAACGGCCAATTTGGGTGAGTCTCATCGGTAAAAATACCAGCATCATAGCCCATGAGGCTGAGCGGAATCTTAAAACTAGACGCCGGTGCATAACGCTTATGGCAGTGACCTTCTTTCTTAATAATTTGATTATTTTCTTGAAAGATAAAACATTTCTCTTCTGCCATAGCCTTGGTGCTAAGTATCATCAATGTTAAAATTAATAGCTTTTTTCTCATATTTTTTTACTTATTATATATTGATTACAGTTTTAATGTTTAATATGGTTTTCTCTAAAGAACCAACTGATGTATCAATTATTGGCATATTATATTGTCTCGCCTGATTATACAAGAATCTAGCCCAATTATCCATATCCTCATTCACCAATTCTGGTTGAGAACGATCCACCGTTAGCCTATTATGCCGCACCGCATCATTGGCATGAATTAATAATACATTATAACTTGTCACATTATACTTCTTAAATGCACCTAAGATAAAATCAATATTAACCTGCCCCTCTATTATAGCGTGGCTATAATGAGAATATTTACGGATGATATCAGAAACCCAAATATACGTTGTTTGTTCTTGCCATCCGCTCGGCGAACCATAATCTCTTACCATTTCCTCTACAGAAGGCACGCCAATGGAATCAAAATGTAAAAATACTATTTTCTCATCGTGCATTTGATGCTGTAATGCTTGAACTATAGTCGATTTACCAG
>CAYTBU010000006.1:29556-29955 GCA_964436105.1 uncultured Rickettsiaceae bacterium
TATATTCTTATTCATAATATTTTCCCTAAATCTACATATTCTTTTGCCACGCATGGACTATCAAACTGACAATTTTTGTAGCCTAGTTTTCGATAAAAGCCCTCAGCGCTTGGATTTGAATGCATTTTTATGACATCAATTCCTTGGCCCCGCGCCCAGCGCTCAAGCAAAGTAAGCATCTCTTTGGCATATCCTTGATTCTTATAAGGAGCATCCGTCGCAAGGGATCTCAGCGCCGCTTCCTTATCGCTTAAAAATTCTATCTGCGCAACACTAACTACTTTGGTTCCCTTGCATAAAATGAAATGGAAATGCCCTTCAGCTGTTAAAGTAAAATGATTTGGATCATAAACAATATTGATCGGATCAAAAATTTGCTCTTTGCGAATACGATGATAA